>JANWZG010000596.1 GCA_025054735.1 Cyanobacteriota bacterium
GCTCCCGTTGATGTGCGGCCTTGGAATTTTGGGAGGAGCACTCTGGAGCGGTATCGTCGGGCTATTTCATATTTACCGAGGCATGAATCTAATCATTGGCACCCTGATGATGAACTACATCGGTATTCTGCTGACCCAGTACGCAGCACGAGTACCGCTCCGGGAACCTGATGGATTTTTACCAGAATCAGCCCAGTTTAGCGCCAATGCTCAGATACCTACCTTGTTAGGAACTCGTTTGCACTGGGGTGTGCTGTTAGCATTGCTGTTGACCAGCGTGATTTATGTCCTGCTGTGGCGAACACCTTTAGGATTTCATCTGCGCGCAGTGGGAGCAAATGTAAATGTCGCTCGTTGTGTTGGTATCGACACAAATCGTAATATTTTGACCGCTCTGATGATTAGCGGTGGGCTAGCCGGGTTAGCTGGCATTATTGAAGTGAGTTACACCTATACTCGCTTAAAGGGAGAAATTTCTGATGGCTACGGGTTTGCAGGCATTCTAGTGGCCTTGCTAGGTCAGTTACACCCTCTAGGTGTGTTAGTGTCTGCTATTCTCTTCTCAGCACTGATTGTGGGTGCTCAAGCCCTAAATGTAGTGCTGCAAATTCCAGCCTCTGTTGCTCAAGTTGTGCAAGCTATAGTCGTGCTACTAGTGCTTTTGGGTAATGCGATCGCCCAAGGCGATAACCAGCGATAGTGTTACTGCTTTGGCGATCGAGCTTTGTAAAACGTTTCTAGACTGTTAATATCCCCAACAAACCGCCAATGCCAGGGTTCGTAACTGATGCCTTGAGGGTTATTGGGCGGGAAAGATAGCTCAAAGCTGTAGTACGATGCATTTCGCTGTAGCCACTGAAAGGCAGCCGTGGATTCAAAGCTAACATTCAAATTGGTGGATGGGGCGTTGCCGTCACCAATATCAACTGCATAGCCTGTGTGATGTTCGCTATATCCTGGTGGTGCACTGACTTCGGCACGTTTGCTAGCGTTTTGGCCCCGTTCTGCTTTGATATCAAAGAACAGATGCCTCTGATCTTCTAAGGAGCGAAACCCTGAAATTGGCACCAAGATCACTCCCTCTGCTGCTGCGGCCTCTGCCATTGCTCTATATTTCGCAGCCGCTGCCCGACGAAGTTTAATGCTACCGTCAGGGACGATCGCCTCTAACTCTTCCGGGGGAGCTTCTTGATAGGGGTAGTGTCCTAACAGCGACCCGTCAGGAATTGGACTGCCCGCAGAAGCGCTTGCTGGTGAGGAGTTAACAGTCGATGAATTGGGCGGCGATGCAACTGGCGATTCAGCACCACCCTGAGATGAGGCTGTGGAGCGAATGCTAAGGCTCACTATCATCCCTGCAATCAACGCTAGCAACGCGCCAGAACCACCTGCAATAATGCCAATTTTTAACCAGTTGGGTGAAGGTGTGGCCAAGTTGGCTGGCAATTCTCGCAGAGCTTCGGGAATATCGTCATCAATGTCAGCTACCATAGGCGGTGTAGGTGTTGCATGGGGAGACGACGTTTCAGAACGGTCAGCGTCAATCAAGGGTCTACTCCTGGCTGCCTGCTTAATAGTTCATCGCATACTTTAGATCTGTATTGGCAAAACTGCAACGGTTGGCGGTTACACCTGAGCAAATTGATCCGCCTCATATTTTACTAACCAATGACCAACGACACTACCTTCACCAT
>JANWZG010000597.1 GCA_025054735.1 Cyanobacteriota bacterium
CCTTTGCCCTATGGCTGGTGCTGATGAAGGCGTAACGGCTCAAGTTTCAGCCTATTGTCCAGTGCACAAGCAAAGTCGCAGTAGCCTTATCTGTGGTGAATACATTACTCTGCAAGGTACTTCAGAGGCACTTCAGCGTGTGTATGACTTGATAGCGTCTCTGGTTATTCCAGAACTACCTCGGTTTCTATGGTGGAAAGCACAACCCGACATTTCCCAAGATCTGTTTCGCAATTTATGCAACCTAGCAACCTGCACGATCGTTGACTCTAGTGGCTTCGCCGAACCAGAGGCTGATTTATGCAAAGTTTATGACCTCTTGGAACAGGGAATTAATGTGGCTGATTTGAACTGGCGTAGGCTAGCGGCTTGGCAGGAGTTAACTGCTGAGGCGTTTGATCCGCCTGAACGGCGCGTCGCCCTTAGGGAAGTGGATCAAGTCACGATCGACTATGAGAAGGGCAACCCTACCCAAGCACTGATGTTCTTAGGCTGGCTAGCTAGCCGTCTAAACTGGCAACCAGTTACCTACAGCAGCCAGAAAGATAGTGTTGACTATGACATTACCCATGTCAGCTTTAAGGGGCCAGACAACCGTACTATCAAAGCCGAGCTAGCAGGCATTCCCGTGGCTGATGTTGGGGATGTTGAGGGAGACCTTGTTGGTCTACGTCTCATGTCTAGCAATGAGAAAGCTGATTGCTGCACCATCCTCTGTTCAGAAACCACCGGCTGTATGCGCATGGAAGCGGGCGGTGGTGCTCAGTCCTGTAGCATTCGTCAGGTCACATCCCTGACGGATCAAGAAGCAGAGGACTTGCTGAGCCAACAACTTCAACGCTGGGGACGAGAAATGCTCTATGAAGAGAGCATGACAGTTACGGCTCAAATTCTCAAGCTAGCCAACAACTAGCCATTAGGCAATTAGCCCATAAGCAATTAGCTAGTAATGTTGCAATAGTCAACAGTGCAATAGTTAGCGTATCATCTGCCATCGTGGGTAAGGATGTTCCTAGTGTTACTGCTCTGGGTAGCTGATAATGCCAATCTAACGATGCATTGCAAATTGATAGTGATGTGCAGGCGATAGTTTAAGAGTTGGTCTTGATGAGTTGATATGGCGATACGCTAGATGCTTCTTAGGGCATTATTGTAGATGAGCCTTGTAGTCAAGGCTTGTAGCAATTCTCTAAAGGCTAGGGACATAGTGCATTAGTTCGGAGTAGGGATCTAAGTTCTTACTTAGGGGCTATCCGTAGCTGTAGCATGGAGAGGTGGCATTAATTCTTCATTGCTAACGCTCTAACTGTTCTATGCATTGCTATATCGGTCAATGTTGCTATGTCTGAGCAGGTTTGACTGTTATGGAATGATAGTTTTGCTGTGATAGTCAAGGGCTGATATGTACACTCATCTCCTACTAATTGTTGCTAACTGGTTACGTCTACAGGTAGTGATTCTAGTCAGCCATGGATTCTGATGTCTCTCCCCAAATTTTGCAACAACAAGCTGCTTCGCTATTACTGTATCAGGCTGTGTTGCAAGACTCGCCAGGGCAAGCGTTTCTCGCCCTCTTACAAGCATTGCAGCGGGAGCGGGCAGCAGAATGTCTCTATGCCTATGGAATTTGGTTTCGATCGCTCGCAGAACGTAATCAATCCTGGCAAAACTACATCGTTAGTCAAATCTTACG
>JANWZG010000598.1 GCA_025054735.1 Cyanobacteriota bacterium
CGTCGTTCCATTAGGGACAAAGCAGAAAATGTCTGAGTTATCCGTTAGGTCTGGATTGGGTAGGAGTCGATCGCCTGTCGAAGCATCAAAGATGAGGCAGGGAAAGTCAGGCATAACCCCCTCTAGTTCCCAGGATTGGAGAGGATTTGCTTGGGCATCTAACAACTGCCACTGCCATTCTTCAGCAATCTGCTCAATGGGCTGGGTTAAGTCTTCGATCTCGATTTGTCCATTGGCATCAATCTCTCCTTGCCAATCCACTACGGGTATGGAGCATGTTCCGGCTGGCCACTCGGCATTCCGTAGGGTTTGGGCGGCTAGCACCAGTTCAATGCATAATGTTTCGAGATCTAGCCTCAGCGTTAAGGCTTTTTGCCCAGAGCGGCGGCGGCTGACTGAACGATCGGGCTTCAGGATTTGTACCAGTGCCTGCCAATCTCGAAGGAAAAACTTGAACTGGGGCACCTTATCCACCAAAAATTCCTGGCGCTGAGCCGAGTTCAGCAAGATCTCTGGTGACTGCTGATAATTCCGCAGGGCAATGGCCACGCTGGCAATACTTTGCAGCAATTCTCCTGTAATAGGTTCTGCACCTGACTGGCAACTATGGGCAAGAAATCGCCTTAATACTGCGCGTCCTGGATAGTTGCTCTGACAGGTATCGAGCAGTTTCTTAGCCAGTGACCGAGCTTCCCAGTTCTGAATCTGAAGCCATCCTAACTCATCGACTAAATCGGCCACTAGGTCAGCAAAGTGGTGCAGATTGCGATAGGGGATGCCACTTTGTAACCAGAGGGTAGAGACGATCGGATAGCCCCCTACTGCCCTTGGCAAATTCAGCAACTTAATTCCATCTTCTGCCAGTTTTTTGAGGGTAGTTGCTGGAGCAGCATTATCGCTCTGATAGGGCAAGTTTAGTCGCTTACACAATCCTTGCCAGAAACCACCCACTTCTTCCACGTGATAGGCGTACTCTGACATCACAAAGGTCAAAATTTTTAGCCAATGGCGATTGTCTTCGTCGTCAAAGCGATCATAGATGTAATCACAGTTCAGATTGTTCTCGCCCAATCGTTTCAGGTTTTCCCCAACAATTGTGACGATCGTCTCTGTTCCCCAAACCTCGTCGGTATCTGCATAGGGTAAGCAAACACTGCCCAAAAAGGGCGGACATTGCCATCGGGGAGCAATTACCTCTTCCCATAGCCACTCAGTATGCTCTAGGTTTGCTAATCGAAAGTCAATTGCCCGAACCAAGGGTTTAAACTGCTTGGCTGGCTCACGCGGGCTTATAGTTGGTTCTAAACTAGCTTCTGGATGAGGTTCAACTCCATTTACCCCATCGTTGGGTTTAACCCCATTATCGACAGACGTAGCACTGAGCATATCAATTTGTGCTTTCACTTGCTGGAGGGCTGCAACTAGTTCATCTCGTTGCCGGGAAAGTTGCTCTTGCTCGTTGGTTAGGGTTCTGATGCGGTCTTGGAGTTGGCCTTCTTGCCTACTCAGTGCTTCTAAGCTCTGGGTCAGGCTGTCGTGCTGCTGGCGACCAGTTTGGAGTTGTTGGTGCAATTGGCTGAGGCGCTGTTCTAGCCTGCTTTGCTCTTCTGTTTGCTGATGCAGCGTGAGGGTCAATGCTTGGTATTGCGCCCTTATGTCTTGCAGTTGGCCCTCCAAGGCAGCAGTTACGG
>JANWZG010000599.1 GCA_025054735.1 Cyanobacteriota bacterium
AGTTGCTATTTTGGCCGCCGCTAGTTTCGTCGTCATGCCACCAGTGCCCCAGGCAGAGCCACGATCGCCCACTTGCACAGTCAACCGCTCTACGTCAGCAACCCGATCAATGGGTTGAGCATTGGGATCATGGCGGGGATCAGCGGAATAGAGGCGATCCACATCCGTTAACAAAAATAGCCAATCTGCCTGCACTAGACTGGCAACTAGAGCCGAGAGAGTGTCATTATCCCCAAACTTGAGTTCATCGACCGCAACCGTGTCATTCTCATTAACGATCGGGATCACACCTAACCGCAATAGCTCACGAAATGTATTGCAGACCCGTACATAGCGCGATCGCTGCTCTAGATCACTCCGAGTTAGCAACACCTGAGCAATGGGTTGTTGTAGCGAGGTAAATAAGTCATCATAGACTCGCATCAACCGTCCCTGACCAACAGCAGCCACCGCTTGTTTCAACGCTATGGACTTAGGACGTTGCTGCAACCCCAACCGTGCACATCCTACCCCTACGGCTCCCGATGAAACAAGAATCACCGCATGTCCCTGTCGGCGTAGACGACAGATGACTTCCACCAGCAGAGCAATTGTCGAAAGCGCTAGTTGTCCAGGAGTAGTATCTGATGCTACAGTCGTCAAACTTGAGGTTCCAATCTTAATAACCAACCGTTGAGGCATAGACTACACGCCCAAACCTTGCTCAAAAAACCTGCTCAACCAGCCAATGTGACAGCTATGTGAAGTATGGCCTAAAACTTACAAAGCGCCAACCACTCTATCGGTGAGGGCTAGCGCTTTGCAACATGTATCTACTGGGATTTAACGTTAAGGTCTTTATTAAGCTGACCTCATTTGAACACAATCTAGTCTGCCAGAGGGATGCGATGAGAGCGGAAGTCATAATGTTTTCTTTATATTTACTTTTGTTGGTAGAGATTACAAAACATAACAATCCTGTTGCAAATTCTGAACTACTGTCTGAGTCAGATTTTCGCCACATTCATCACAGGCAACATACAATGGCTGTCTAGCAATGACTATCTAGTGCCGTCAACGGTTTCCCATGCTCTACCTATATAGACAGAAACTGAAACCACTAGAGAATATAATTTAAGACTGTTCCTGTTGGATTGGCCCAGCTTCCGTGCCCACTTGCTATCGTCTCTATGACCCTCACCCTTTACAACACATTGTTCCGGCGTAAACAAGTCTTTGAACCATTGGTAGCTGGTCAAGTCTTTATCTATTGCTGCGGGGTGACAGTGTATGACTACTGTCACTTAGGCCATGCTCGCTCCTACGTTGTTTGGGATGTGTTGCGACGCTACCTGATGTGGTTAGGGTATCAGGTTCGGTATGTGCAAAATTTCACGGATATTGACGACAAAATCCTAAAGCGAGCGCGCCAAGAGGGATCCACCATGGATGAAGTAGCTGAGCGCTACATTCAGACCTATTTTGAAGACATGGCGCAACTAAACGTTCTCGCAGCAGATGAATATCCTCGTGCTACCCATACAATCGATGGCATTAAACGCCTAATTGCTGACCTAGAACGACAGGGCATAGCCTATCAAGCTGATGGAGATGTGTACTATGCAGTGCGGCAATTTCCCAGCTATGGGAAGTTGTCAGGACGCAAGTTGGATGATATGCAGGCTGGAGCAAGCGGTCGTGT
>JANWZG010000600.1 GCA_025054735.1 Cyanobacteriota bacterium
GGGCAAGAAGCTTGGTCAGAAGCAAGTATTTCTCCTATTGACGATGACTCGGTTGTTTGGGTTGTGCGTGATATTACAGCCCGTAAATACGCTGAGCAACAGTTGCAGCTTGAGAAAGAAAAGTCAGAACAACTGTTGTTGAATATTCTGCCAGGGACAATTGCCGAGCGTCTGAAGCTAGACAACCGTCCTATTGCTGACAGCTTTGCCGATGCCACCATTCTGTTTGCCGACATTGTTGGGTTCACAAAACTCTCGAATGATATTTCCCCTAGTGACTTAGTTGGCCTGCTAAACCGTATTTTTTCTAGCTTTGATGACATGTGCGACTACTATGGCCTAGAGAAAATTAAAACGATCGGCGATGCCTACATGGCAGTCAGTGGCCTTCCTAATCCACGCCCAGATCATGTGGAGGCCGCTGCCGAGATGGCGCTAGCCATGCAAGCTTGGATGAATGACTTCAAAACCTATGAAGGACAACCAGTCTCTATTCGTGTTGGCATTAATACTGGCACGGTTGTCGCTGGCGTGATTGGCAAAAAGAAATTTATTTATGATTTGTGGGGAGATGCTGTGAATATTGCTAGCCGGATGGAGTCTCAAGGAGAACCAGGCCAGATTCAAATTACGCAGGCAGTTTATAATCGGCTCCGCGATCGTTACCATTGCCAAGAGCGCGGAGTCATTTCCGTTAAAGGCATTGGAGCTGTGACTACCTACTGGTTGACAGGGAAAAAGGAGTAGCGTGTAGTCATTAGTGCCTATGGATAGGCTAGTTGCTGAAGCCACCAGCGTAGATGAACTCATGGTGACTACATAACGTAAATTTTCTTAACAAAGCGTTTCAGGGTACTGATATTCCCGCTTTATAATTGCATCACTAACTACAAATCAAGGCCAACTAAGGCTTGATTGTTACCATCAAGTCCTATTCCTACCGTAATTAATTCCTGATCCGTACCCTAGTCGAGAACATTGAGAGGTTTCCCCTGTGCAAGCGAATAATGCATCAACCAAGCAGGCATCAGGCGCATATGCGCTCATCGACAGTCTAGTCCGTCATGGTGTGAAACACATTTTTGGCTACCCTGGTGGAGCAATTTTGCCCATCTACGATGAACTGTATCGAGCAGAAGCAGAGGGCAAAATTCACCATATTCTTGTGCGCCACGAGCAAGGTGCTGCCCATGCGGCTGATGGCTATGCTCGGGCAACGGGTAAGGTGGGCGTGTGTTTTGGCACCTCTGGCCCTGGCGCTACCAACCTTGTTACAGGGATCGCCACGGCTCAAATGGACTCGATTCCTATGGTTATTGTCACAGGGCAGGTACCCTCCTATGCGATTGGCTCCGATGCATTTCAAGAAACGGATATTTACGGGATCACGTTGCCGATCGTCAAGCATTCCTATGTTGTGCGCGATCCGCGTGAAATGGCAACCATTGTGGCTGAAGCCTTCCACATTGCTAGCACAGGTCGGCCTGGCCCTGTCTTGATTGATGTTCCTAAAGACATTGGGCTAATGGTATTCGACTATGAGCCTGTGGAGCCAGGGTCAGTACGACTGCGGGGTTATCGTCCCACGGTGAAGGGTAATCCTCGTCAAATTTTGCAAGCTATTCCTTTGATGCGGTCAGCACGTCGTCCCCTACTCTATGTCGGTGGTGGGGCGATCG
>JANWZG010000601.1 GCA_025054735.1 Cyanobacteriota bacterium
CTAAATCTGTTGCTGATGGAACACCCCACCCGTGGTTTAGACATTGAATCGACCCTGTGGGTGTGGCAGCAGTTGATTAGCCGCTGTCAATCGGGTACGGCAATCCTGTTCATGTCTGCTGACTTAGACGAAATTATGCAGTATAGCGATCGGGTTTTAGTGTTTAGTGGTGGGCGCATTTCTGACCCTATCCCTACCCACACGTTGACGGTTGATAAGCTAGGACAGGCGATCGGTGGCAGGTTTTAGCCTCAATTTCCACCGGAGAAAATTATGCATCTGGCCCTCAGTGAGAATGTCAAGCTCAAGCCAGCATCAAAAGTTGCGCCCAAAATCAGCAACCCCTAGTGCCTCAGGGACAGCAACGCTGAGATAGGCATTAGGCAAAGGAGTGGCAACGGGTTGCATCTGATTGCTGAGATTATTGAGATGAGGCGGATGCTGTGGCGACAAGTCTTCAGGCAACTGTTCAACCGATGGCTGCGCTGCTGCTACAAGACTACCAATTGCCCCTGCCATTAAGGCTGCGTAGCCCACATAGAGGTAGGCTGAGCTAATCTGAATTGAGCCTAGTGCTTGCGATAGCGGTTGCCATGATGACTTGGTTGTCGTGGATGACTCGGCTGAGGCTAGTTGAGTCAGCCAGCGATCGCTATCTACCCTTAATGCACTACCAATGCGTCGAACAAACCCTTTTACATAGACTAGCTCTGGCAACTGCTCCACTTGGCCAGACTCTAGTGCTCGCAGGTGATAAATCGGCACAAGCGTTAGATAATGCAGTTTCTCTAGGCTCATAGTTTGGGCAAGCCGATGCTGCTTAATCTCCTGACCAATTCGGCATAGAATCGCAACAACACTATTCTCCTCAGCGTCAGCAGTTGGCGTTGCTGTTGGCTGTGGTCGTCTCGTCCCCCTTAGCTGTAAGACCCTTTGCGAAAGCATTATGATCTGGTAGGGCAGAGGGTTGGATAGAGTTAGCAACTACACCTTGTCCTTTACGACACAGAGGCACGTATCTAGAATCAGTTTCTAACGTCGCTACTGGCTGTAGCTGTTTGGTAGTGCAAACTATAGGCATAGCTGCTGAGCTAGAGTCAACAACAGACATCGGGGATTGAATGAGTTTGCCTGCTACATCCTGCTCAAACTCTAGCTCTAACTGGGTATAGCGCTCGTTATGTGCATCGCTAGCAGGCTCGTCATCCCAGCAATGGGACTGAGCTACGGTCTGACACTGTTCTAACGCTAGCTGAACTACTTGGGTAAGGACTTTGGTAAGGACTTTATCTAGTTGTGCGATCGCCTCCTCTGCCACATCACCTATAGCAGTCTGTAGTGTAGCGAGAAATTGGTGATAGACTTGGCTGCGGCGCAATTCAGTCTCCACAAATTGCACGATAGCTTGTCTAGGGTTATCTATGCTGTCTGCTGTGAAATTAACTGGTGACAAAACCATTTGAGCTGTCATCCATCTCTCCTCTTTACCGTAGGTTGATTGGCTGCACTGACTGGGCGACCTACGCATATCTTCACGGTGTTGACCAATCCTCCGGACGGTAAAGATTTTTATCTACGGATTTCAAAGGACTTAAGCCCTGATTGCCAACAGGCTGGTAAGGATTCAGACTAGGCGGAGGGAACAAGTAGGTTAACAATTACAGGTAGGTGGTCAC
>JANWZG010000602.1 GCA_025054735.1 Cyanobacteriota bacterium
CGGATTGCATCTCGCTTAGCCCAACGTCTAGATGACGAAGAGCTATTTCAAGCCTTGAAGGAGTTGGCAAAAAATTCCTCTAATGCCGCCGCCGGTGTTGCTAAGTTGACCAATGAGTTGGCAGACCTCAGCAAAGCCTCTAAGCAAGAACTGCAATCGGTGTCTGCCTCGATTCAACAAACCACAGCAACCTTAAACCGCACCCTAGAGCAAACATCTGAAACTGTAAAGGGCTTTGGGCGTACCGCAGACCAGTTAACCCTCACAGCCGGCCAGGTTAGCAGCCTACTAGAAGCAAACCGTGCCACCCTCATCCTAACGTTGGATAACTTGAATCAAACTACTCGTCAACTACGAATTGCTACCGCTGAGCTGACACCAGCCATTTCTCGGCTAAGCCGTGGCGAGTTGTTGGCTAACCTAGAAGCCCTAGCTGCAAATACAGCGACTGCCTCAGCTAACCTGCGGAACATGACAAACACCCTCAGTAGTCCCGCTAACTTGTTAATGTTGCAACAAACCCTAGAGTCCGCCCGATCAACCTTTCAAAATGTTGAAAAAATCACCTCTGATCTGGATGAATTAACAGGGGATCCGAAGCTACGCCAAAACTTGCGGAACTTGATTAACGGACTCAGCGGTTTGGTGTCATCTACCCAGCAGCTTGAGCAACAGACTCAACTTGCTTTCACTCTGTCTACCCTAGCAGCAGCTCCAGAACCGCCATCATCAGAGACTCAACTCAGGTATCAGAGTACTCCAAGTCCTGTGTTTATCAAGTTGCTGCCTACGGCTACCCGTCCTACATCATTACCATCCCCAACAGGCGACACTCAGTAGCAGCCTACTGCTACTAACCGGAAACTTTTTTGTATGCAAGATAAAGCTCCCTGATACAATGCAGCCGTAGTTTATTTAGCTGCTTAATAATAGCAAACTGCCCTTGTGTCTCTTTATGAAATCATCCACCAGAGCGCCTTTTAATACTTCCCAAGCTCTCAAAATTTGCGGTATGCTGCTGATTTTGATGACAATCGTCAATATTGTTTTTGTCATTACATTGCCTAATTTGCCACCTAAGCCTACGAGCCTAGATACCTTGAGATCCCAAGTGGAAATTGTGGTGCAGTTAGTCGATCAAGGCTTTGTGTCATTGCTGGGGCTAATGGTGCTAGCGATCGGACTGTGGATGGACAGTATTACCGAGACTACTCGCTCTCAGCGTAAGTTCTGGCGAGCAGTTGGCATCGTGATCTTTTTACTGGCTAGCCTGATGGCACTGATGTATCTAATCATCACTCCCCTGCATCTCAGTAATGCACAGCTAGCTCGTCAGCAAACCCTGGAGCGAATTGAGCAAGAAGTTACCCTAGCTGAAACTCAATTGAATAATCGAATTAACACTGAATTGCAGCAACAGCAAGGCCGAATTAACTTACTGATGCAGGCTAGTGATGAGCAGTTGAAGCAGGCGATCGCTAGTGGACAAGTGAGTAATGAGCAGGCTGCCTTGATTGAGCAGTTTAAGAAAGATCCTAAATCCCTTGAGCAGTTTCTCAAAAAAGAGGACGAGAGGATCCGAGGTCAAGCCCAAGTGGAAATTTCTACCCGTAAGGCTACGGCTGAAAAGCAAGCCCAGTTAGAGAATCTAAAGACAGGCCTGCGTGTTGGCAT
>JANWZG010000603.1 GCA_025054735.1 Cyanobacteriota bacterium
GCTCAAACAACAGGGCTGTTTTTTGCCCCTGTTTCACGACAAGTTCATGGCCTTGGGCATTTTTGATGCGGAGTTCGCGATCGCTATCTAAGGCGACCAGCATCGCTGTGTAGTTGCGGTCTTCATAGGTGAACGCTACTGGGGGTGAAGCGGGCAATTGACTGGGTAACCGCACACCCACCAATTCTAGTTCCACACTAGTCTCACCGTCCCAGTCGTTGAGGCGGAGTTGGTAGGCCACATCAACCCTCTCTGGAAGCGGATAGTAGCCACCCCAGTTCCAAGCGAGAGCACGCATAGACCGGGGAGTATTGGGCTGAGGGTGTGAAGATGCTGGACGATCGCTGGCAGATGGGGAGGCATCTTGTACCACATCTTGCACCAACGTAACGCGCAGATGAGAGCGGTCTTTACCCATAGGCTGTTGGCTGATAATGCGTACATTTGGAGTCCAAAACACTGGGTCAGGGTTGCCAATGCCACAGGGATGCAGGGTGTCAAGCTGGTCATAGAGATCACGGGTAATTTGCGCTAAGTCTGCCTGCACATCAACAGCTACAAGTGGCTTGAGATGGTCTGGTTGCAAGCTTTGGTGGGCAAACTCACTCAAGCGCGATTGCAGGGCAGACCAGTTTTCAGCTTGAAGGGAAAAACCACCAGCAGCACGATGTCCACCAAATTTGGTGAGCAGATCACTACAGTACTCAAGGGCTGCAAACACGTGAAACTCTGGGATACTACGAGCCGATCCCCGAATGACCCTATGCTCGTCATCTTCATAGGTAGCAATAAACACAGGTGCACCATAGCGCTCCACCAAGCGGGAGGCCACAATGCCGATTACCCCGTGATGCCAACCTTCCTTGACCAAGGTGAGTACTCGATCGGCATGGAGATCAGCGACACTAGCTTCATAGAGCGCGATCGCCTCCTGCTCAATCTCTCGACAGAGGCGCTGCCGCTCTTGGTTAATTTGCTCACACTGCATGGCTCGTTCTAGCGCTAGCCCTGCATCATCCGTCGTCAATAGCTCAATCACCAGTTGCGGATCCCCAAGTCTGCCGACAGCATTGATCCGAGGCCCTAGACCAAAGCCGATCGCCTCTGGCTTGAGTGGTTGGGCGTTGCCTACTCCACTAATCTGAATCAACGCCTGCACACCGGGCAGTTGCGATCGAGCCAATAGGCACAGGCCCCGTCGCACCCAACGGCGATTGACACCCGTTAGGGGAGCGAGATCAGCGATCGTTCCCAGAGTAAACAGTTCCAATAGAGGCTGACTCAACACCTGGGTTTGCCCCATCGCCTTTGCCAAAGACAGTGCCAACACATAGGCCACCCCTACCCCCGCCAGACCCCGATAGGGAGACTCTTCTGCAATCAGTTTAGGATTTAGGATGGCATCTGCTGGGGGTAGTTTTTCTGGAATATCGTGATGATCCGTAACGATCACCCGCAAGCCCAATTCCTTTGCCCGAGCGATCGGCTCTACAGCAGCAATACCATTGTCTACCGTCAAAATCAGGCGCACACCCTCTTGATAAAACTCCTCCACAATGCGCTGGTTGAGTCCGTAGCCTTCGGTCATACGACTGGGGATGGCGTAGTCTACCTTAGCCCCTAGAAATCGTAACGCTCGAATCAACAAGGCGGTACT
>JANWZG010000604.1 GCA_025054735.1 Cyanobacteriota bacterium
CGTGCAGGTAGGTCACCCAGTACCTTGCAAGCAGAAATCCGAGCTACTCCAGAAGCCCGTATTAAACGAGACATTAGCAGCATCCATCAACGCATCCTAGGACGCGACCTAGACAATACCCAGTTGCAATATTACTACGGCGAAGTTGCTGCCGGACGCAGAACCCTAGCCGCTCTACAAGAAGAATTTCAGCGTCAGGCCAATAATCAAGCCAGACCTACACCCACACCCACTACTCCCCAACCCACGATCGCGCCGTCTCCAACACCAGTACCTACAACCCCTGGTGACCTCATACCACCCAGGCCCAATTCCCCTGTAGCAACCATTGGTAATGCCTACTACGTTGTTGTGCCAGGAGGGAACTTGACAGAAATTTCTCAACGGATGGTGCAACTCGGCGCACCAGCAGGCAATGTCCAAGCTCGGCAGCAACCTAGAGGTCCCCATGTGGCACTTGGGCCTTTTGACGATCGTCGTCTGGCAAATCAATGGACAACCTATTTACGCGGCAACGGGCTAGATGCTCGTGTTTACTACGGGCAATAGTCACCAGACTTGGCTCTGTTGGCCTTGACCGCTTGCCACAACTGCTCAAACTGAGCGGGTAAAAAGTCATTCCAGTTGTCTGTAAACCAGTGGCTGACTCCGTAGCCCATGGCTCGCTGAGCATTCCCCAAGGTCATGGCGAGTTGCCAGCCAGCCCACTGCCCGATCGCGGTTTCCAACGCTGATGACAGAACAATATCCATCGCGTGCTCCTGGCAATATTGGCGTAGCTGACGAGGAGACCCAGCGATCGCAGGCTTAACCACCATCACCCCTGGCCATCCCCGCTGGTGGCACTCCATCAGTTGCCTGAGGGTAGCTACCGACTCATCCAGGGCTAGGGTCGTAGCATAGTCTTTAGCCAGCCTCAACATTACCTCCAATTGGTCAGGGGGGAGTGGTTGCTCTAGAAACTCAATTTGGGGATAGCGATCGCAGACTTGCAGCCATTGCCGCGCTGTTGCCTCCGTTAGCCCACCGTTAGCATCTAACCGCAGCCGCACTCCCCTTGGCAGCATTGCGCACATCTCCCGGAGCCATGCTGTTTCTAGTTCCACAGACTGAACGCCGATTTTCCACTTCCAAGTGCGATACCCCCTTGCCCACAACGGCTGCCATGCCTCCAGGGCAGACTTTCCGGTAGGTAATAGGGCAGCTATAGCAGGGGGTTGCCACGGTAAACTGTCAAGGTTGAGGTTCGGGGCAGAGAGCATGGCTAGGGCAGACTCTAGCCCAAACTGGCAAGCGGGTAAGGATGTCGGTATGGCTTCTAACTCTGCGATCGATAAACGGTCTGGCAACTGTTGACAGAACCCTAACGCTTGCTCCAGCGTTTCTGAGCCGAACCAGGGCAAGGGTGTAATGTCACCAAAGCCGACCCTGTGGTCAGTAGTGGCCAACCGCACTAGAATGCCAGCCCGAGTACGCCAGTCTCCATGGCCGGTACGCAGTGGCTGTCTTAGCTGCCGCTCATAGGGACAAAATTGCACTTGGCAAGTCATCGATCGTGCCCCAAAACGGTCATCCATGAACCTAAAGGCGACATATCATCTGGGCCAGTGTTTGAGGAATGCCCATCTCCACATCAAACTGTGTCTGCTTGGACTT
>JANWZG010000605.1 GCA_025054735.1 Cyanobacteriota bacterium
TGCAGCCATGAATTTTCTATCGGTTCCCTACGCCATTTTTCTATGCAGCGTTCTCATCATCTACTGGATAGTCCGCAAAGAGTGGGAGCGGTTACTGCTGCTCTTGATCGCAAGCCTAGTTTTTTATGCCTCTTGGCAAGTTCAATACCTGCCCCTATTGGTGATCATGGCAGTGCTGAACTTTAACTGGGGACGACAGTTAAGTGCTCCTGCTGATTGGCGCATGGAAGACTGGCAATTTGCCCAACAAGATTGGAATCGTAAGCGCATACGATTGCTCACGGGGGCGATCGTTGTCAATGTATTCCTACTGTTTAGCTTCAAATACATTCCATTTTCCCTAGAAATACTGTCACAACTATTTCGACAGCCAGCCCTGCAAGCCGCAGCCGACTGGTGGAGCGATCGTGTAGCTGCTCCGTGGGGCTTGAGCTTCTTCTGCTTCGAGTGCATCGCCTATCTTGTGGATGTCTATCGAGGCGCGCCCGCTGCCCAGCAGTGGCTACCCTTTGTTTCCTACAAGCTCTTCTTTCCCAAGATTCTTTCTGGCCCTATCACCAGCTTCCACACCTTCATGAGCCAGTTCAAACAACAAAAACCCCCCACCCCCGACCAAGTTGTAGAAGGACTGTGGCTGATTACCTGCGGAGCCATTAAGAAGGGCTTAATTGCTGACAACCTAGCAGTGTGGTTCATTAACCCTTGCTTTAGCAATCTGCAACGGATGGGCAGTCGTGACCTCTGGTTAGCCGTCCTTGCTTATGGTATCCAACTTTACTTAGATTTCAGTGGCTACGTCGATATTGTTCGCGGTAGTGCTCTGCTAGTGGGCTTTACCCTGCCAGAAAATTTCAACTTTCCCTACTTCACGACAAGCATTGCTGAATTTTGGCGACGATGGCATATCACCCTAGGTGACTGGCTGCGGAACTACCTGTACTTTCCATTGGGTGGTTCTCGACAAGGCTTACTACGCACATGCGCGAATCTGTTTCTAGTCATGCTGATTGGGGGAATTTGGCATGGAGCAGCTTGGGGCTTCATCGTCTGGGGAATTTTGCATGGATTAGGTCTCATCATCCATCGCTTGACAGATGGTCTATGCAAACGAGTCTCTTGGCTAGCAAATAGTTGGAAAAACCCTTTGGGGATTGTTGTGGCTTGGATATTGACCCAAGGTCTGGTGTTTTTTGCGTGGATTTTCTTTCGATTACCGAATTTGCAGGACTCTGGATGGGTTGTGCGCCATCTTTGGGGACAGCCATCGGATGCTCAGTTTATGCAAAAGATTTATCTAGATACCCTAGGTTTGGATCCATATCAATTGGCGATACTTCTGGGGGCGATCGTCATCGTAATGGGATTTCTCTATCTCATTCAGCGCGGTTTGAAGCTTAGTTTGAATTGGTACTTAAAAATATTCCTGGTGCCACTTGGTCTCTATACTGTATGGATGCTGTCACCAGATAGTAGTCCTCCCTACATCTATTTTGACTTCTAAGCCAAGCTTTCTACGCAAAGCTGCTGGTATACAGCGCTCAAGAGATGATTGCAGTTGAAGCTCATGGTGAGAACTTGAGCCACCCTACAAACGTCCTAACTGATAAATTCTCCAAAAGCTAGCGACACAACCCAATAGTTCGTAGTAAGGAC
>JANWZG010000606.1 GCA_025054735.1 Cyanobacteriota bacterium
ATTAAAGGTGCAGCGCTAAGTTGCATGATCTAGGTCGCTAAACCAGATACCTATGTGGTCAAAGCTTAATCTCACTTTCCCCTAAGTCGAGATTTGTCTCTTTTCTCAATCATGCAACAATGCTGCACCACTCAGTTAGAATTCAACTAACTACCTGCTCTCGATTACCCTCACGCAGGAGCAATCATTATGGTTCTAGCTACTCAACCCCCAACCCAGATCTTAACCATTGAGGACTATCTCGCCTATGACGATGGGACTGATACCCGCTACGAGTTGGTGGATGGAGAGTTGATTGACATGCCATCTGAACCGTTAGAAAACAGTGATGTAGCCCTGCGGCTGTTACTTGAATTTGCAAAGGTCGTGCCTCTGACTTGGTTGCGATATAAAGACCTAGAACTACAGGTCAGTGGACGGAGGGTAACTGTGCGCTTGCCAGATATAACCCTTCTAGGTGAAGAGTGCCGCGCTGCTCTAGCAGGAAGAACCAGAGGAATCATTACGCAAGACATGCCACCTCCTTTGGCAGTGATTGAAGTCGTCTCACCAGGCAGGGCCAACGTAATCAGAGACTATCGCTACAAACGCTCTGAATACGCAGCTAGGGGCATTGCCGAGTATTGGATTGTGGATCCCCAAGAGCAGAAGATAACCGTGCTAACCCTGGTGGATGGCTTGTATGAGGAGGCGGTATACAGAGGTGACGATCGGGTTTCTAGTACTGTATTCCCCAGTATCCAAATCACAGTCTCCAATATCCTCTCAGCCTGAGTAGTTGCTTTAGTAGTTGCTTTGTGCCCATACTCTCAGGTAATGCTCATGGCTTATTCGACGTTGTTGCCTGAAAGAGGGGTTGCGGGCGAGAGAGGCATGGTTTCGGTTACCACACAAAAACGCACCCTTAAACCCTCCCTATCGCATCTGCAACTGGTCTGAGGATAACGCTGGATTAGAGCAACAGGGAAGCCTCACTGGCTGGATTGACGAATTAGTGCTAGAGAACTGGCTGGTACTAGACTTGAGCGGCAAACCAGGAGCCTCACCGTACTAGAGCGACCTAGCCATGGTGACGATGGCCACTGTGAAAGCGGTCTATCGACTAGCAGGACGGCAACGTCAAGAATTACTCATGTCAACAGTTGCCTTTGGGGTAAACGTCTATGGCGAAGGGGGATGGAATACCCGTCAGCATAGAATGAGTGAGCGATACCCCCCACAGCGCAAAAGCACCTAGGAGTCAATGAAGCAAAGGGAGAAATTCTAGCAACCGTGGTCATGACCAATGACGTTCCCGATAGTGAGGTTTTGACCAATGGCCTCGAAGCCATGGCAGGAGACATTGAGCCAGTCTCAGCGGATAGAGCCTGCGACCATCGTCACTGTTATGACGAGGTTGTTCAGCGAGTTGCCAAGTTAGTGATGCCGCCCCGCCAGGATATGCTGATTTGGCAGCACGGCAACAGCCAAGCCCCCGTCATCCGTGAGATAAAATCTCTGCTACAGCTGCAAGCATGGACGCAAAGGGTAGCAGCAAAATACTGGCTATCATCGCCGTTCACTAGCGGAAATCACCATGTTCTGGTTCAAAACGATCGTTGGAGGCAATCTGAGTGCATGTCAATTTGACCGTCAGGCGATGGAACT
>JANWZG010000607.1 GCA_025054735.1 Cyanobacteriota bacterium
TTCAGCAATTTCCATAACGGTGTGGTTTTCATATCCCGCATTAAAGATCTTGCCATCGATCGCCTCGTCTGGGTATGCCAAACATTTCACGTATAGATCCGTCATGTCTTCGATATGAATATTAGGGCGTTTTTGGGTACCACCGAAGACCGTAATTTTGCCGTTGTTCACTGCATGATTGGTGAGAATGTTGACAGTGAGATCCAAACGCAGACGGGGGGAATAGCCACAAACCGTCGCTGGACGCAGAATGAGGGTAACAAAGCCTGGTTCCCGCTTAGAGAGCAGCACATCTTCACAGAGCGCTTTGTATTTAGAATAGTCGGTCAATGGTTGTAGCTCTAGGTCTTCGGTAACATTCTCGGTTTCCTTAATGCCGTAGACGCTAGAGGAAGAGGCATAGATAAAGCGCTTGACACCACTGGCTTTTGCCACATCCACTAGGTTAAAGAAGGCATCGTAGTTGATGGATTTGCCCAGGTCTGGGTTCAACTCAAAACTGGGGTCGTTGGAGATGCAGGCAAGGTGAATGACGGCATCACAACCAGGCATGATTTTTTCTAGCAGAGCACGATCGCGAATATCACCCTTAATCTGCTCCAAACCAGGATGATCCTTAACGGCATCTAGGACATGCTCACCGTAGATATACAGGTCAATGACCTTGACGCGATAGCCGGCCTTCAGGAGCTTGGGCACCAGCACTGCGCCCACGTATCCAGCTCCCCCGGTTACCAAGACTTGCTGAATGGTATCTGTCATGACCTGTCCTCAACTACTCCATAACTCCGTAAGTGATGACTCTTGAAAAGTCAACCCCTATAGTAGGCCATTGGTGTAACAAGTTGGTGACTTTCTAGGGCTGATTAACTGGTGCCGATTAAACCTCGCCTAGGTGCACATTACGGTTGCCCTCACCCTAAAATGCTCTCTCAAGTTAGGAGAGGGACTAATGAAATAATTCGACTCCCCTTCGCCCTGTTTGGAAGAAAAGGCTGGGGGATGCGGGCTAATATCACTGCCTCGCACTACAGCTACAGAAGCTATAGATAGCCTGTAGTAAGGACTTAAGTCCTTACTACGAACTAATGGATTATGTCGCTGGCTTTTGGAGAACTGGTATAAGAAGGGACTCTTCAAACATTCACTAGGCTGCTATCTTGTTTTCTTTAATTCATCAAATTTCTTCTGGAATAGGTCAGTGAAGATGCTGATGATAGGACGCTGACGCACCTTGATGTTAACACTTACCGACATGCCCGATTGCAAGTTAAGTGGCTTACCATTGGCTTGAATGAACTGGCGATCGAGCTTTACCTTAGCTGGGAAGCGATAGAAGCGATAGATGTCATCAGGGGGCAGTGCATCGGAGCCAATCCACACCACTTTCCCTTTAATGTCCCCAAATTCACTGAAGGGGAAGGAATCAATTCGCACATCTACAGCCATGCCCTCTTCCACGAAGCCAATATCTTGGTTAGTGATGAATACATTAGCGACAAGGGCATCTGCTGGAACAATCTTTAACACCGGCTCCGTAGAGTTGGTAACAAAGCCGGGATTTTTGGCCTTCAGGTCAAAGACTGTACCTGAGATGGGGGCCTTAACCTCTTGATATTGCAAGGTTTGCTTAGTTTGGCTC
>JANWZG010000608.1 GCA_025054735.1 Cyanobacteriota bacterium
GGTTTACCGATGGGGGGTGGGTTGGCATCGAGCAGAACCATGACGAATTTCTCACCGCAACTGGCTTTAGTATAGCCCATGGGATGCTGGAGGCTTTCTATAAGCAATGCGCAACCTTAGACCTACACATTTGTCTCAAGCATTGCCTGTATCTGAGCTTCAGGTAGACCCGTCATTTGGGCAATCTGAGATAAGGATAATCCCCCTTGTTGTAGATTCATAACTACCTGTCGAAGCTGTTGTGCTGTCTGCTCAGCCCGTTGTCGTTACTGATCGGCTCATTGTCGTTCCTGCTCTGCTTGTTGCTCGGCTTGTTTCATCAAGTCCTCTTGGGTAGGGATCCACTGACCCTGGGCATCGTAATAGCGGAGCCAAGCACGGTTAACCCCATCACAACAGCCTCGCCAAACCCCCAAACCCAGTTGTAATGGTTCAATCCACCAACCTTGTCCAGAGATAGCAACTTCTTGGTAGCAACCTGCCTGCCATTGAAAGCCTCGTAGCTGATTGGTTTCCGAGTCAAACACAGCGTAGTAAGGAATCTTTAGGATTTGTTCATAGACTTGCCACTTGGTGGGGGGCCTACCTGGTTCCCGATGAGTGTTGCCCAAATTCTCAGCTTCAGTGCCGGGAGACAGAAATTCAATCACGAGCAACGGACTAACTCCCTCATCCCACACTACATAGCTGTTGCGTAAATATTGCTGCCGATAAAGCTTGGGAATACCTACAACCACAAACCAGTCAGGGCGCTTGTACCAGTTGAGATGATCTATGTCGTAGTAGACGTGCATATTACCAGCAGTAAACACCTGCTCCCAGGGATAGTTAGGAGGACGACAGGTCTGATGTAGAATGGGTAATTGCCGCAGGTGGTATTCGTCAGGCAAACCAGGATCCTCAGGATTTTCACTGGGCAAATCAAACATGGTAGGCAGGGTTTTTGCCGCCACATCAGGTACAGACTGAACCATAGCAGTCCTCTGATCGATGGATAGGTGATCTATTGTACTATTTAGGGCAATAGAGTTAGCAGTGATATGACCTTGGCTAGTTGCATCTAGGAAGCTAGGTAAGTATAGCCCCGCAGGCTATTTTCATAGGTCTGGAGGAGCAACTGAGCCTCTTCTAACGAGATACGTTTCTCCTCTAAGGCCTGTTCTGACTGTTGGCGAATGCTTTCTACCAAGTCTTCAGAGTCATATTGTACATAGCTTAGTACCTCCGACATGGTATCACCTTTAACCACATGTTCAATGCGATAGCCCTCTGGTGTAAGTTTGATGTGTACAGTGTTCGTATCGCCAAATAGGTTATGCAAGTTTCCCATAATCTCTTGGTAGGCACCGTTGAGGAACATACCGAGGTAATAGGGTTCAGGACTAGTGGACTGGTGAGTACCGTCATTGGCGGGATAGCGCAGGGGATGCAATTCTAGCACCGATTTGACATCAGTGAGGTCAATGAATTTGTCGATTTTACCGTCACTATCACAGGTGAGGTCGGCGAGGGTAGCGCGGCAGGTGGGTTCTTCGTCAAGGCGATGAATGGGCATGATGGGAAATAATTGATCGATCGCCCAACTATCGGGTGCTGATTGAAACACTGACAAGTTGATGTAATAAATCGAAGCCATGATATT
>JANWZG010000609.1 GCA_025054735.1 Cyanobacteriota bacterium
AACCCTACTTCCTGAAGTGCTCGATACACCTGCTCAGAGCCAAGCTCTGGATGACCTAGACGTAGCTCTTCTAAGATAGTGCTGCCACAAAAGTGCCGCTCTGGAAACTGAAACACTAGCCCTGCAATCTGTCGCAACTGCATTGGGATGAGTAATTGATCTCGCCACAACACATCACCAGAGGTTTGTTCTGCTAGCCCAGCCAAAATTTCTAGCAAGGTAGTTTTGCCAGAGCCACTAGGCCCAATCACCAAACCCATTTGCTGGGGAGCAAGGTCTAGGTGAATGGCATTGAGAATGGGGGTAGCAGCGGCAGGGGGATGATAGCTGAGGTTTTTCAAATAAAGCATGGAGCAGATAGCAGCGAATATAAACCTAGTTTTAATTTTAAGTCGTTGCTAGGTTTTGATGAGCATCACACTGACTGTAATCACTATAGGCTCTGGTGACAATAGACACCATCTCTATGCTATTCAGGCACCACCTCTATGCTACTCCCATGAGACGTGTTGATGATCCCCAAGTTGATGAACCCTGAGCAGGATGCGCCTAACGTTAAGAAAAGCAAGTATCTTGCAACATTATCCTGATTTCGACCCGACTTATGGGTAGGCTAATGTAAGAGCTAAGTCAATCGTGTTGATGATTGGACTCTACACAGTAGTTGCAAGTGTAACCAGTTGCATGGGTATACGATATAACCTTTAATCAAACGCCTTAAACCTATGAATCGTCCCTCGATCCCAGCCGGACAAATCCGTCCTAAGATCAGTAATATGCCGAGGCAACAGTCTGAAGATCAGGCATGTCTGGAGGTTTACAAGTTAGTGGTAGAACGCAAACGGCTACAACGCGAACTAGATAGGCTGGAACAACGCAAAGCTCAAATCCAAAACCGGATACACCTGCTGGAAACAGAAATTAGACAGCGAGATCAGGAAATTCAACAGTCTCGGCGGCAAGTGACACTGCGATCGCCTTCCCCTGTAGCAAAAACCCCTAGCCAGCCAACCCCTCCTAAGGCTAAGGATCCAGGATTTGACATGTTAACGTTGGAATACTAGGCTTCGTGAAGCCAGGAATCATAGCAGGATCACAACCGTCCTAGCCAACTCTTAGACTGGGAACTAGTGTAACGGATTCCCTAGCTCATTGCCGTGGATAACGCTTGGCTCCAGAGGCAGGCAATCCAGTCACTTGCATTCACCCCTTGCCCCATGGGCGCACTGTACCCATAATATCAATGGGTTACCAAATCATAGGGAATCAACAATCATGCTGCCAGTTGCTGAGTCCACGTTAGATTTAGACGCAAACGATCATCCGACTGTCTATTTTCGCTGTATTGCGGGTTGTCCTGGCAAGCACTCAATTTTTGACGTAATCTACACTTGCCCTACCTGTGGCAGCCTGCTGGAAGTTCACCACGAGCGGGAACCCCTCAAACAACGCAGCCCCGACCAGTGGAAGCAACTGTTCGACTCACGAGTTGGCACTACGAAATGGCCCTATGGCAGTGGCGTTTGGGGAATGCGGGAATGGGTCATTCCATCTCTGGCTGATGACAATATAGTCAGCATGTTTGAAGGCAACACTAACCTCTTCTGGGCTGAACGATTAGGCAAGCAACTG
>JANWZG010000610.1 GCA_025054735.1 Cyanobacteriota bacterium
TCCCACTACCTGCAAGTAACCATCTTGATCCAGAAAGCCCAGATCATCGGTAAGGTAGCCTGTGCTGGGTAGTGACTGCTGGGACTGAGCATTGGGTTCTGACGCAAGCGGTGGGTAATAGCCCAAGAACAGGGATGTAGCGTGAATGGCGATCGTGCCAATAGTACCAGTAGGCAAAGGATATCCGTTGGTGTCTCGGATAGTGATTTGGGCATGGGGCAGCGATCGACCCACACCAGCCCTGCCTGCCAAAAACTCGCTGGGCCTAAGGGTAGCCACCTGAGAGGCAGTTTCCGTCATGCCATAGGTGGGTGCCAACGGTAGCCCCAACTTGCGGGCACGTTCCCCCAGAGCCGACCACAGCGGCGAACCCCCCACTAATACAGCCCGAAACTGCCGAAGCCATGCTGTGAGGGAACTACCCGTTGATGTTAGTCGGTCTTGATCGAGCAGGCGTTGAAGTTGGGTGGGCACTAGGGAAATGAACCAATCGTGGGGATCAATCCCCAAAACTTCACCATCAACCAAATGCTTGTAGGGTTGCCAGGCCAAACAACCACCCGATAGGTAGGCCCGTAAACATTGCATCAAGCCACTGACATGGTGGAGGGGCAGCACACAGTAGCTATTGATGCGATCGACCCCAAGATGCTGCTGAAAGCCCTGTACAGATGCTGTCAAGGTTTTCCAGGTATGGACTGCAAACTGGAGGTAACCAGACGAACCTCCAGTAGGAATCATAATGTGGCCTGCTATGCTCACAGGTTCAGCGGCTTGGCAGGGGGGTTCTCGGTAACGGCTGGATTGATCATCAGCACAGACTGCAAAAACAGGTGGTTCATTCCAGCATCCCTCCGTTAAGATAGCGTCAGGTTGTATCAATTCCAGCACTCGGTATTGCTCACTAGTTGTCCATTGGGGATTGCCTAAAAACAGGGGATAGCCCAAGGCAACGGTGGCAAAAAAGCCTGCTAAAAAGTTGACAGCATCAGCCTCCAACAGCAGGATACGGGGCATAGAACCAGACTCGCCTCGCTGGTGTAGTTGTTGATAGAGTGCCTCAGTGAGTTGTAACACCCGTTGATTGTCAATGCCGATCAGCCAAGTTGCCCGCACTCGATCGTGCAGATAGTCTAGCGATAGTGGGTTCATAACATCTGTAAGGAGTGAAAATTATGCCTGCCCTGAAACCTAGCTGGAGAGCAGTTCTAGCAATTGCTGCTGTTGTTGTCGCTACCCCTGCCATTGGTAATAGCCTGCACTTGTCAAGCTCACTGCGATTGGGGGAGGCACCAGTAAATCAGCCGCATCATTCGTCGCTGACTATAGCGCAGTTGAACCCCCGATCGGAAATCATCCGCTTCTACAAAGAGCTGCTAGGACGTGCACCCGAGGCCAATGGGCTGGATTATCACTTGGGACGCTACAACCAGGGACGATCCCTAGGACTGATTGAGCAGGATATTCGCAACAGCCCAGAGGGACGGCGGATGGCCTTGTTGTTATCCTCTGATGCCTATGGTGGCACAGTGCGATCCATCTATCTCACCGAACTGCGACGAGAACCGGAAGCTGCTGGTCTGGCCTACTATGTGCGGCAACTCG
>JANWZG010000611.1 GCA_025054735.1 Cyanobacteriota bacterium
ATGCCCGCTGAAATCAGCGTAACTGACCTCATTGACCAATACTTCACCGCTTACAACTCTGCTCGGCTACGAGAGATTTGTCATCTGCTCAGCCGTGACGTGATGCAACCGGGTGTGACCGTGGGGCTAAGTCTGTCTGGAGCAATGACTCCCGCTGGTTTAGGTAGCTCAGTATTGGCTCCGCTCATCCGGCATGGGTTTATTGATTGGATGATCAGCACAGGTGCCAACCTCTATCACGACATTCACTACGGGTTGGGGTTGGATTTGTACTCTAGTCAGCCATTCCTTGATGACGTGAAACTTCGTCAAGAGGGGCGGATCCGAATCTATGACATTGTCTTTGACTATGATGTGTTGCTAGAAACGGATGCCTTTGTCCGAGAGGTGATCAAAGCAGAACCCTTCCAAAAGCGGATGAGCACCGCAGAGTTTCATCACTTGCTAGGTCAATATGTTTGGGAGATGGAAAAACAACTGGGGGTCACTAATTCTTCCCTCTTGGCAACGGCCTTCGAGTGTGGCGTGCCAATTTATACCTCATCCCCTGGAGATAGCTCTATTGGCATGAATATAGCAGCAATGGCACTGGAGGGCAACAAGTTGGTGCTGGATCCATCGCTAGATGTGAATGAAACGGCAGCGATCGCCTATGCTGCGCGTGAGTCTGGTATTCCTGGTGTGGAAGGCCGGAGTGCAGCCGTGATTATTGGTGGAGGCAGCCCCAAAAACTTCTTACTGCAAACTCAGCCTCAGCTTCATGAGGTACTTGGTCTGGAGGAGCGGGGACATGATTACTTTATCCAAATCACAGATGCGCGGCCAGACACAGGTGGTTTATCAGGAGCGACTCCCAGTGAAGCGGTCAGTTGGGGCAAGGTGGATCCAGACGAACTGCCCAATACGATCGTTTGCTACACCGATAGCACAATCGCCTTACCCATTATAGCTGCCTACGTAATCAACCAAACACAGCCCCGTGGATTAAAGCGGTTGTACGATCGTCGTCAAGCCATGCTAAATCAGCTCTATACTGCCTATAAGGCAGCCCAGGCAGAGCCGTTATCCACAAAAATTCCAACCCTGTCTAGTCTGACAATGCCTGAACCCGTGGCTACCTATCCCTGTGGCACACCAATCCGTCGCCGCTAGCCCATCCTGAAGCATGATCGGGGCAATCACTCAGTTGCCCCGATTGGACTGTTAGGGATCTCGGCCAACCCACCTATAGACCCAAAGTCGCATAGCTGAGCTGTTTAGCTGTCTCGAAGAAAAAGGCGGCATTGTCCTCTGGGGTATTTTGCAGGATGCCATGCCCCAGATTGAGGATGTGACCGCGCTTTCCAGCTTTTCGTACCGTTTCTACTATGCGATCGCGAATGAAGCTCTGGGAACCAAACAACACAGCAGGGTCAATATTCCCCTGCACGCCCTTACTCCCCAATCGTTGCCGTGCTTCAGCCATGTCCACTGTCCAGTCCACACTGACAATATCCACACCAGAGGCAGCCATGCGCTCTAGCAATCCAGCACTGCCATTGATGTAGAGAATAAGCGGGGTGTCTGGGTGGGTTGCTTTGACTTGGCGCACCACTCGTTGCT
>JANWZG010000612.1 GCA_025054735.1 Cyanobacteriota bacterium
CGGGCACCCTGAGCGACATTAGCGATCGTAAACAGTACGAAGCTGCCGCGCATCTCCTACAGACGCTAATTCAGGCTATCACCGAGGCCCCCGATTTCAACACAGCCCTGCAAGTTACCTTGTACCAGGTGTGTGAAGTTACAGGGTGGGACTATGGCGAGGTATGGGTAAGGGCTGGCGATCGGGAGAGCTTGCAGCTTAGTCCCATTTGGTATGGAAAGACGAGTGAGCTATCTATATTTCGGCAGCTTAGCCAAGCTTATGTCTTGCCAATCAACAACAGTCTGCACGGACGAGTGTGGCTAGCCCAGCAAGCTGTGTGGATTCCAGATGTATCTCAGCTTTCCATCCAGGAATTTAGTCGGGCGGCGATCGCGCAAGAAGCGGGGTTACGAGCCAACTTTGGCGTACCTATTGTTGCCAATGGTGAAACTCTTGCTGTATTGTCCTTTTTCATGCTGTCAGCCCATCCAGAAAATCAGCACCAGATTGAACTCGTGACTGCCGTTGCCCAACAACTTGGCTCTGTGATTCAGATTAAGCGCACAGAGGATGCGTTACATGAGCAACAACGACAATCGGAGCGACTGTTGCTAAACATCCTACCTGCTCCTATTGCTGAACGCCTCAAGCGCAACAATCATCGCTGCATTGCCGACAGCTTCTCAGAGGTAACCGTTATGTTTGCAGACTTGGTTAACTTTTCTGCCATTGCCGATCACACCCCTCCGCAAGCGCTGGTGGAACTGCTGAATCACATTTTTTCTACCTTCGATCGTCTAGCAGCTCAGCATGGCCTAGAAAAAATCAAAACCATCGGGGATGCCTATATGGTCGTTGGTGGGCTGCCCATTCCTCGACCAGACCACGCAGAGGCGATCGCTGACATGGCACTATCGATGCAACAGGCCATTTGCACCCTTTCCCAGGAAACTGGTGAGGCCCTTAGCCTTCGTATTGGCATTCACACAGGCCCCGTGGTGGCTGGAGTCATTGGCATTACAAAATTTAGCTACGACCTCTGGGGTGATGCCGTCAACATTGCCAGCCGTATGGAATCTCAAGGCTTGCCTAGTCAAATACAAGTTTCTGCTGCCGTGTACGATCGGCTCTGCGGGCGTTATCTTTTTCAAGAGCGTGGAGCTATTCTTGTCAAAGGCAAAGGTGAAATGACCACCTACCTGCTGCAAGGCAAGAAATAAATGTGCGGCTTCTAGCATTTGGGTTAGGATGTCATAACGCGGGATGAGAGCATTGCATGACTTTTCCGCCCCTTAAACTCGATCATGACATGATCAGATACGTTTTATTTGTTGCCTGACCAGGGAATCTATGGCTAATCCATCGACGATGACACTGCTGAGATACCTCAGCCCAGCCGAAGTACTTGTTAACAGTCCCACGGTTCTCCAAGGAGTTTATGACCCCACACGCATTACCAAGGTGACGGTGGTTGCAGAAGATAAGTATCCTTTGACGGTAAACCTCGATGCTGCTGCTGGCATTTGGCAGGTTAACCTGCCCAGGGGATTTACCAATGCCGGCACGCGCTGGCTACGGGTCAAGGGGTTG
>JANWZG010000613.1 GCA_025054735.1 Cyanobacteriota bacterium
AGTCGTTAGAAACATAACACCATTAGAAGTTGCCTATTGGATAACCCTGATCACAAGCAAGTTCCTATGGGTTTCTATGAATTCACCTATGGATAGCCACTTTCTTATACAAGGGTGACAGCTTGTCGTCTCCACACCATAACAGTGCTAAGTAACACATATGGAATGGTGATTGTCTAGCAAGATTGTCACCTGTAAATATACTGAATTTAATCTAATTATTGATTCATGCCACGGCTGATCTCAGGACTACTAATAACATCCTTTGATATCCTTTGATATCCTTGCCAACTTCAATTATCCGTAGTTATAACGGGGGGTAACGATTACAGCTAAGCACCTACCATTTATGCGACATGCAACCGCAGTTGCACGGGGACGCTCCAATCCCTTTGCTGCTCTGAAACAGGAGTATGAACACCAGCAACAAGAGAAACAGGCGAAGAGAGCTGAGAAGGAGGCCACTAAGCAAGGAGCTATGCGTGAGCTGGAGAAGGTTGTTAAAAAGCTACTGGAAGATTACAAGCAGGTTAGGGCCATTGACCAAAAAAATTATCACATAGAGGTTCTAGTCAAAACCAACGGCTGGAGTCTTGGTCATCTCAAAGATGGAGTTGGTTGGGAAGCATTGGTGACTATTAATCCAGAATTTGATAGCGAGGGTAATATCGAGCACCTTTATGTGTCTATGGGTAAATCGATCAATGTCCCTGAACCCTGGACAATCTGTAAAGCATCAGAGAAGGAGCTAATTACGGCGATCGTAGACCTCCATCGTCAACAGCACAACTAGCTGGAAACCTTGCTAGCCTATGCCGCAACCTCAGCCTTGGCTTGAGTAGACTCTAACTCTGCCTGCTGCTTCAGATAGTCATGCAACTGAGCTTCAAGTTGCCGACGAACCGTATGGCGATACTCAATAAAATGTTCCCCCATGCCGCATACCGACAAATAGTTAGTCACCACAGCAGGATACTGCACTGCTAGGTGAATTAGATTCAGCCAAAAGCGCCAGCGGGTTTTGCGATAGAAGCCTTGTCGCCAGAGCACAATCAATAGTGCCCGGATAGTAACCCAGTTAATCTCAGGACTACCTGCAGACTGGGTGCGGTGTTGGTAATGCCGCTTTTGGGCATCCCCCAAAATCAAGAAATGGCGATAAATCCGATTCAAGAGTACCAGTGGATCATAAAGAGTCCAAAAGGCATGAATATATTCATCCACAATTTCCGATAAGGGCCGAGTTGGCACAAAGTTCATTAGTCGGAGTTGGTCACCATCGCTGGTGTTGGACAGGAGCCGCTGTTCCTTGTCGAGCCGATGCCACAGTGCGGTGTCGGGCAGGGCTTGCAACATGCCTACCATGGCAGTGGGAATGGTTGTCTGCTCGACAAATTGCACGATACGTTGTCCTGCGCCTTGTCGTTCGCCATCAAAGCCGATGATGAAGCCAGCCATAATGCGTAGACCAGCACGGGCGATCGTCAACACTGATTGACTGAGGGGATCGCGGTTGTTCTGAAACTTCTTCGTAAGGGTAAGGCTATCCGTATCAGGGGTTTCAA
>JANWZG010000614.1 GCA_025054735.1 Cyanobacteriota bacterium
TGACTCGTAGGTTAGTGCTGTCTGGTAAGGGTGTGATCGCCTCGACTAAAGGATGGTTGCGTAGCTCTGCAATCAAGGCTTCTACATCTCCAAGGGTGCCCACGATAATTTGTTGGCGGCTGAGGCGTTGGTATAGATCCTTAAGGGGTGCACTCTCCACTAAAAATCCCAATTCCATAATGCCTACGGAAGTGCAGAGTTCTGCTAAGTCACTGAGCACGTGGGATGAAATCAGGATGGTCATGCCAGCTTCTTGAAGCGTTTTGATGATTTCTCGAAACTGCATCCGAGCGATCGGATCCAATCCAGACACTGGCTCATCCAACAACAGCAGAATTGGCTCGTGGATAATGGTACGTGCCAAGCTCAAGCGCTGCTTCATCCCCCTAGATAGGGTAGAGATTTGGCTGTTGCGTTTACTGGTCAATTGCACGAGTTCTAGCACATCATGCAGGCGTTCCCGACGGCGAGGATTGCGTAGACGATAGAGGCGAGCAAAGTAGTCTAAATAGTCCCAAACGGTGAGGTCATCATAAAGCGGAAAGTCATCGGGCAGGTAACCCAGATGACGCTTCAAGTTGGGATTACTGTGATCTCGACGCAGCCGTTCTCCAGCAATGTAAATTTCGCCTGTAGTCGGCTCTTCAGCAGCGGCTAACATGCGGATGAGGGTGGTCTTACCAGCACCATTGGGGCCAATTAATCCATAGACTTCACCGGTTTTTACCTCTAGATCAACGTCGTTAACAGCGGTCTGGCGATCGAACTGCTTGGTCAAGTTGTGGGTGCGAATTGCAAAGTCAGTCGTCATCATGGGTATGCTCTGGAGAGTGAATTAGTCATGAATATGCACAAGGTGGAACTGCCCCATTCACCGTTTGTGGAACACCAATGAACAGACTTGATTTCCTTCTCTCTACACCAGCCATCCGCAAAATTCCTGACATTAGTTTAGTCTAGGCTGTTCAGCTCAGAGCCAGTGTTCTTTACAGGTCAATTTCACGATCGTCCTCAAAATTAGGCATCATATTAAATATGTATAAGGAAATATGTCTTAACAAATTTGTTTGTACGGGTTGGTCACATCAGTCGTGAGAGGGGTGCAACTTTGAAAGTTCTGACAACACTTGAACCCCAGACCCGTCAAGATTTGCTGGTGTTATTCATGGCTGGACTATTGTTTTGGACAAGTCTGGCTCTGTTATTGCCTGTGCTGCCGCTGTTTGTCAGTGATTTAGGCGGCACTGAACAGCAAGTAGGGTTTGTGATGGGGGCCTTCGCCGTTGGTCTAGTTATGTCGCGTCGATGGATAGGGCGTTGGACAGATCAATATGGCCGCAAGCTAGTAATGCTGATTGGTTTAGGAGTGGTAGCGATCGCACCCTTGGGATACTTGGTTCTTTACAACATCCCCAGCCACATCTTGCCTCACATCCCCGCCATGATTGGGATTCGTGCTTTCCATGGCATTAGCATCGCTGCTTTTACCACAGCCTATAGCGCTTTGATTGTGGATATTTCGCCGGTGGACAAGCGGGGTGAACTCCTGGGTTAT
>JANWZG010000615.1 GCA_025054735.1 Cyanobacteriota bacterium
GACAGTGAGCCATATCTAGTAGTTGCCAATGCCAGCTTGGTGAGCAATGGGGCTAGTCTTAGCAAGAGTTCTCCTAGCTCTCCGCCCCAACAGCCCAACAACTATCTTTACTGGATTATTGATGCCTACACGACTAGCGATCGCTATCCCTACTCTGATCCAGGCGATCGTTCCTTTAATTACATTCGTAACTCCGTCAAAGTCGTGGTGGATGCCTACAACGGCTCTGTCACCTTTTATGTTGCTGATGCCGACGATCCCCTCATTCAGGCATGGCAAGCTATTTTCCCTCAGTTGTTTCAGCCCTTAGCGGCAATGCCTGTTACCCTAAAAAGCCATATTCGCTATCCAGTCAATTTGTTTAACGTTCAGTCTGAACGCCTGTTGACCTATCACATGGAAGATCCGCAGGTATTTTACAACCGGGAAGATCAGTGGCAAATTCCCTCAGAGGTCTATGGTGACAAGTCTCAGCCTGTAGAACCCTACTACCTGATTATGCAACTGCCAGAGGAGTCAGCAGAGGAGTTTATCTTGCTGCGCCCCTTTACCCCCACAGGGCGCAATAACCTGATTGCCTGGTTAGCTAGCCGCTCAGACAGTGAGCACTACGGTAAACTACTGCTCTATCAGTTTCCTAAGCAGCGTTTGGTGTTTGGGCCAGAGCAGATCGAGGCCCGCATTAACCAAGAACCTGATATTTCCCAGCAGATCTCGTTATGGAATCAACAGGGATCGCGGGCCGTACAGGGAAACTTGCTCGTTATTCCTATTGACCAATCGTTACTGTATGTAGAACCTCTCTACCTAGAAGCCGAACGAACTAGTTTACCTACCTTGGTACGGGTAATTACTGCCTATGGCGATCGTATCGCAATGGAACCAACCCTAGAAGAGTCGCTGAAAACACTATTTCAAACTATATCCAGTGGATCGACAGCTTCAGGGCAATTCGATCGTCGCTAAGCAGCAGTTACTGTTCAAAGCGGCGCATCAAGTATGCTACCCCAAAATCTCCATTGGGATGCTCGCGCAGCAGTTTTCCCAGTTCAAACACTTTAGTCGCTAGGTCAGCCCCCAACTTGTCAATCATGGCCTGCCGTTCTTGTGCCTCTAACTCTAGTTGACGAGCTTTTGCCTGCCACTCAGCGGTAAATAGGCGATCGATAATAGTTTGCAACCCCATAGCCGTCAAGGCTTCCCACTCCCCTTGATCGCACCAAATGCCACCACAAGATGGACAGCGCTCCACATAGAAAGGTGACTGCAAGTTTACCCTAGCGCGAGACAAGTATCGCCTACAGTCTGGACAGAGTGCCCCTCGGCTGTCTAATGACGATGGCGTGTGATCCACCGATAACGCTTTGGGCATGGCATCTGGTGCAACAGCAGGCTGAGTAGCTTGCCAAGCCTTATAGTGCTCCGGAGGAATCCATACCCCTTGACAGCTAGGGCAACATTGCACTGCCAAATCTCCTGCTAGAATGCCATCTACCAAGGTTGAGTTAGGCTCTTTGGGGCACTGCAACTGGCTATACCTCT
>JANWZG010000616.1 GCA_025054735.1 Cyanobacteriota bacterium
TGCAGCCTCAAGAACGCAGACTAGTGCGTGGCATTGTTCTTAACAATGTTGATCGTGAATCAAGCGCGCTTCAGGCAGGGATTAAGTGGATAGAAGATCGCAGCGGAATTCCAGTATTAGGTGCAGTTCCCTACTTAAGTCAAGTTGTTTTATCCGATGATTCCTTGACTGTTATAGAGAAGTATGGTCGAAGAGTATCTAGTGTAGAGGGAATTACCATAGCAGTAATCCACCTGCCACGCATTTCTAACTTTACAGACTTTGAGCCATTGGAGGCTGAAGCTTCAGTTACAGTTAAATACCTTCATCCTCGAGACCCCCTAGGTCACCCCGACGCTGTTATCATACCTGGCTCTAAGGCCACGATCGCAGACTTGTTAGTGCTGCATAAAAGTGGTATGGGTGAGGCACTCAAAAACTATGTAGCGGCTGGTGGAACGGTTTTAGGTATTTGTGGGGGGTTTCAAATGATGGGAAAAGTCTTGCACGACCCTGAAGGATTGGAAGGGTCAGAGCATCGCTATCGCGGTCTAGGCTTATTACCAGTAAAAACTGTCATCAGTGGACAAAAAATTGCTCGTCAACGCCAAGTTACTTCCATTTATCCAGAGGTTGGTCTGCCGATTTCAGGCTACGAACTTTATCACGGACGCACTAGCCTAGCCGATTTTGATCCTGCGGATCAACCTGAGCAGTTCAAGTGTTCACAACTGTTTGATGAACCGGGGTTGGGGATTGTTGACTCTAACCTTTCAGTCTGGGGCACATATTTACATGGGCTGTTTGATAACGGGCCATGGCGGCGCAGTTGGCTGAATCGTCTTCGTCAGCGTCGTGGTCTTCAGTCTTTACCAACGGGAATTGCTAACTATCGAGAACAACGAGAGGCTCTGCTAGATAATTTGGCAAATTCTGTAGAGTCCTATCTCAATCTGTCAACATTGCTGAGCTAGAGTATGGTTGGGCATCGCACGCAAGAGCATCTCTAAAGCACTAGAACTGCTCTAAGCATCACACCTAAGCCCTTAAGGTCTAGATATTAAGTTGCTAACTCTAATGAACCAATGACAATTCACGTGAGATTTTTGCCGGATGATGTAGTAGCGGTAGCGCAGCCGGGTGAACTTTTGCTGAAAGTAGCAGAACGCGCAGGTTTATCAATTCCTACGGGCTGTTTGATGGGATCTTGCCATGCCTGTGAGGTAGAAATTGAAGGCATTGGAGAAGTATGTTCTTGTATTTCATCTGTTCCCGATAATATGTCTGAGGTGATGGTGCACTTATTCAGCGATCCTAACTGGTAGTGACCGCTTGGATTTTAGCAGCCAGATCTTGTACCGCCTGGAAAAAGCTTGGTACAGCAGTAGGTGTCCAATAGCCATCACCGCGTCTCCCATTAAGCAGGATGAAGCGTAGGCTGTAAGCATGGGGAAACCCTTCTGCTTCTAGCCAAAGTAAATCACTTGCTGCTTCACAACTAATCCGCTCTGCATCCATCAATTGCTGTGCCATCTCTTGCATGGTGCTGGCAAGCT
>JANWZG010000617.1 GCA_025054735.1 Cyanobacteriota bacterium
GTGACGATCAGGGGTAAAGGCTTCAATTAAGCAGCGATCGTACTCATTATCAGCGGCTGGTGCGCTGGCATTGTAGCCTTCTAGTTCATCAAGAGCGTTAAAAATACTCTCATCTGCAAACGTTAACACATAGCCTTGAACTGACCTGTGGCCAATGGTCATAGCAGGGTACCCCATGGGTAGGGCATACAGGTTACCGTAAGCGATCGCAGGTCTAACTGCTATCACCTTATCTGCACAATAGTGGGGGTAGTAGCGTTCTCCTGGTTTGAGGGTGCCATAGACAAACACTCGAATCATGCCTGGGGAATTTGTAATCAGTAACGGGCAAGAGGTCATTCATTGGAACGCTTTACGGCTTGTCGCCGGAGCAGAGCGGTCCGGGTTTTCAGAGGATGGAGTTGTTGTGATCGAGGTGGCACCCGACTGAGATACTCCAATTCCTTATAGACTGGCTCTCTTACCTGCAACCTAGTTGCTGCCATTGATCTATAAGACTAATTGATAGCATCCATAATCATACCCTAACTTAGGTCGGCTCTGCGAGAACTACTACGCAAGCCAGTTGTCTATCAACATTCCTTAATAAGTCATGATGTTTCCTGGGCACTCACCAGTACAATGCTGGTGGGTTTCAAGTTGTTGGCCCCTGGCACGTAGCTTGAACTGTGTAGAACTATTACAAATCATTACGACACTGATAAGGTGACTCTTGCATGGCTGCTCACTCCATTTCCTTGACAATAAACCCAATTAAATTCGGTACAGATGGTTGGCGCGGACTGATTGCGGCTGATTTTACAGTAGAGCGGTTGGTACAGGTTGCACCTCTAGCAGCGCAGGTTTTGAATGACACCTACGGTAAGGAAACTGGTAGTCGCACTATTGTAGTAGGGCACGATCGCCGGTTTATGTCAGAACAATTTGCCCAAGTTACTGCTCAAGCAGTACAAGCGGCTGGGTTTGAAGTGCTACTAACAGCAGACTATGCCCCTACCCCAGTGTTTAGTTGGATTGCTAAACATCAAAATGCTCTAGGAGCCTTGGTGATTACTGCCAGCCACAACCCAGGCATTTATTCTGGGCTTAAGGTCAAGGGTGCCTTTGGCGGCTCTGTGCCACCCGATGTCACCAAACAGATTGAGGCATTGCTAGCAACCTCAGCCCCTTCCCCATCGTTATCATCCACAACCCCTCTGACCACCTTTAACCCCTGGGAGAGCGGCTTCTGCGAGGATTTACGCTCCAAGGTGGATATTGATAGGATTCGGGATGCCATTCAGACTGGTCAGCTAATCGTGTTTGCGGATGTTATGCATGGGGCGGCAGCAACTGGACTAGAACGCTTGCTAGGGCTGCCCATTCACGAACTGAATAGCGATCGGGATCCCTTGTTTGCAGGAGGTGCCCCTGAACCCCTGCCCCGTTACATTAGCAAACTGATGCAGACCATCAAAGACTACCCGCGTCCAGAGGATAGCCTTGTAGTGGGGTTGGTGTTTGATGGTGATAGCGATCGGATTGCAGCCGTAGAT
>JANWZG010000618.1 GCA_025054735.1 Cyanobacteriota bacterium
GACGCTTCTACAGTGTTCAAAGAATAGTGTTCAATGGGAAGGTTAGGCCACGATTACAGTCGAAGTTTACAGTAAGAACCTAAGTTTTCATCACCAAAATCCCAACTGACCCGTGCGTTACCATGCGGCCATTATAGTGGTGCAGAGCAGGAAATAACTAACCCCGCACCTGCCCCAATGGCAGTAGATTTGTGGTTATCTTCACAAAAAATGCTGCTTGTAAAAAGGTAACTACTCGGTCTGTTCTCACTCTAAATCCCTCTCCCTGGAGAGAGACTTTGAATTGGTTCGCTTCCCCTGCTAGGGGATAAGGGCTGTTTATAGGCTGAGTAGTTACGTAAAGAGTTAATGGCCCTATGCCTCAACGCTCAGATTTGCTAGATGGCTTCCGAGGTAACGGGGGTAGCGGTTGCAGCGGAACAGGTTCTAACTGGCGATCGCACAGTTGCAGACCATCAAACAGCGCATCTTGCACCATAGATTCCTGCTCCTGTCCTACCATCAAGCGGAAGCAGTCAGCAATAACAGCGCGATCGTCAGCATCTAGTTGTGTACGCTGAAGCGATCGAGTCAACTGTTTCACGGCTACCAAGCGCCTCAATGGATCCTCATGGCTCAAATCGGCTAGATAGTTCGAGAAAATAATGTCCTTGCGATCAGCGCGGCGTTGCAATAATTGTCCCACCAGCAGCAGCAACACGGCCAAGGTACCACCACCTTGAAGCAGGGCACCCGTCGCAATCCAGGGACTAGAGGCCTCTGACCAAATTGAAACAGCCAAGTACGTACTCAGAATAGCTAATAGGCCATCCCCAACAGCCAGGATAAACTGACGACTAGGTGCCTTAATGTAGAGCGTAGAGAAACTGGTCACTAGCTTATAAAGTGGTACCCACCGTTGTCGCCAACCGGGCTGCTGCATGGCATAGATCACACCCATCATCGTTAGGCCACTGACCGTTGCCACTAACAGCTTGTGATCCCACAAAAACAAACCGGAGGCAGCTAGCAGTCCTAACAGCCAAGTACTAGCTTTCTGGAGCTTGATACGGCGCAGTAGTGAAGATTTGCGGCGCTTCCGGCGATAGGCCACCGCACCAGAGGGGGGAAAATCTAGTAAGCGATTGCGTCGAAGGAATGTTGATGCCACAGACAATCGTTGCGCTACGAAATGACACTATTGATTCTAGACGACATTCGCCGATCTCGGCTGAGATTTTGCCATGATCGACAACTAAGGTGGACTAAGGTGGACGCACAAGCCATGAATGACTGGTCAGAGATGATTACATGCTATACCCAGCCCTTAGTCGGCGATCGCTGGTTACGGCGCTATCAGCATATCTGCCCAACGATCGCCTGTGTTCTAGGATTTACAGCCACTGGATTAATTCCGGGGATTTCTGCCGCCGGAGCAACCCCCCGCGATCGTCAGTTCACAGCCCTTGCCGACGCTGAGTTTCTATGGCACGGGATCCAACCATCTCCGATTTATCCATTACCACCTCTGATG
>JANWZG010000619.1 GCA_025054735.1 Cyanobacteriota bacterium
TCCCCAAGGTGCGGAATACCAAGCTGTACGTCGGGGTTGTCGCTGTGGTGATGTTAATGCCCAGAATGCCCAAACGGTAGCTGTCGTGTCTATTCCTGTGGGATCCCGTGCCCTGTACGATCGCCTTGTAACCTTGTCCCAAACAGATGTGCTCCAGAAAGCTAATGGGGTTATCGTTATGGGGCTATGTGGCAGCCTTGCAGCAGATTACCGCCTGGGTGATGTAGTTGTATACCGAGCTTGCCTATCTCCATCGCCCATCACTGACTCTGGGAATCATCTACCTACCTTACAGGGGTATACTGTTAAATTCTGTGAGCTAACGTTGACGCAGAAACTGATGGATGCATTTGGGGCGGATCCACTATTGAGGGCGCGGTTAGTTACAGCCTTTACCAGCGATCGCCTACTGTGGGCAGCCGCTGAGAAGCGACAGTTGGGACAAACTCTAGCAGCCGACGTAGTGGACATGGAGGGGGCGATCGTGGTAAGTGTGCTAGCGGCTATTGGTGTCCCGGTTGCTATGGTGCGGGTTGTAAGTGATGGTGTGGAGCAAGACTTGCCGAATATCACCTCAGCATTGGGTCGTGATGGAGCAATTCATCCCTTGCCCCTAGCCCTAGCAATGTTGCAACAGCCAATCGCGTCTCTGCATCTAATTCACAGTTCCCTAGCTGCGCTCCACAAGTTGCAAGCCGCCGCCACTGTTGTCGCTACAGTTGTTTCAGCACCCCATCATCCAAATAATTCACGCGATCGGCGACATCCTTAATCCGGGGGTCATGGCTGACAACTAAAACGGTAGCGTGTTCTTCCTTAGCCAATTGCCGCAGTAACTCCATGACTGCATGACCGCTATGGGCATCTAACGAGGCTGTAGGTTCGTCTGCCATAATGATTTGAGGATGACCTGCCAAGGCACGAGCGATCGCTACCCGCTGCTTTTGCCCACCGGATAAATCACGAGGCAGTTGATGTGCCCGATCGCTCAAGCCCACTTTTTCTAACAATGCTTTAGCTTGCTGGCGAGCGGCTCGTCCCCGAATGCCCTTCAAGTTCAAGGTAGTTTCTACATTTTCGCAGGCTGTTAATGCCGGAAATAAGTTGAAATCTTGGAAGATAAAGCCAACGTGTTGCCGCCGAAATGCTGACTGTTTAGCACGAGAGAGTTTGGTAATGTTTTCGCCCAACAGATAGACATCCCCAGATGTAGGGGTCAGCAGTCCAGCTAGGACTGAGAGTAAGGTGGTTTTGCCAGAACCCGATGGCCCCATGAGCAATTGAATATCTCCTTGGTGGATTTGCCAGTCGATATGTTTTAACACCTGTAGAGACTGTTGTCCTGATGACAGTACCATCTCAATGCCCCTGGCAACGATCGCCGCTGACATGGATGAGCCAGCGATCGGCATTTCAGAGCTGTAGCTGTTGGGAGTTACAAACTTTTCAGTGGTCATATAGTCATCAAAGACTTACAGACGTAGATGCTCTTATCCTAAGACAGCCGTTGAC
>JANWZG010000620.1 GCA_025054735.1 Cyanobacteriota bacterium
TGCAGGTGCCCCCCCAACTGATGGGGTTGGCTTCGAGGGTATGGACTTCGGGCAGTACGGGAGCTTTGACGAGTTTATTAACGAACTACTGGGTCGCTTTGGGCAGGGTGGTAGTACCAGACGACGGGTCTATACTTATCGGACAACAACAGGGCCAGAGGGATTTCGAGAGTCTGTGGAGTTTGGCGATGACCCGTTCAGTCGCTTCGTGGACATGCCCGCTCAGGATAGCGAAGCGGCGATCGCCCTCACCTTTTCCGAAGCTTTTCATGGCACCCAAAAACGGCTACAAATTGGCGATGAAACAATTACCGTACGCATTCCACCCGGTGCTAAGTCCGGTAGCCGCATCCGGGTCAAAGGTAAGGGACAGATCAGTCCCTTTAGTCAGCAACGGGGAGATTTATATCTCACCATTGAGTTACTCCCCCATTCGTTCTACAGATTTGAGGGTAACAATCTAATCTGTGAAATACCCATCAGTCCAGAGGAAGCTGTGCTCGGCGCTCAAATAGAGGTTCCGACCCCTGATGGCAACGTCACCATGACAGTGCCACCCAGTGTAGACTCTGGGCAAACCCTGAGATTGCGGGGCAAAGGCTGGCGCGATCCCAAGGGCAACCGAACGGATTTGTTGGTACGGCTGAAAATTGTCACCCCCAAAGATCTCGGCACTCAAGAGAAAGAATGCTATGAAAAGTTGCGCCAAGTCAGCAATTTTAATCCTCGCAAAGCCATTGCGGAGGTGCACCTATGACCCCTAGCTTTGAATTATCTCGTATTGTCTGGTCAAATACAGGCGATCGCCTCTACAGTTTCGAGCAGGCTGCCTACTTCACTCAAACCTCAGTGCCGCTAATTGAGCGGTTTGTCACCCTAGGGCTGGTCGAACCCACAGGCACCATGCTCCGCCGCCAGGATCTCGTCCGTGTGGTGCAGATTCAGCGCCTGCGCCGTGATTTAGGATTAAACTTGATTGGTGCTGCTATGGTACTGGACATGGCCGCTGAAATTGCCCAACTCAAGGCGCAACTGCGGGCCTATCGTACCAGAGGTGAATACTAGCTCTTATTGAGCATGTCCTAGTAGCCCTTACTGGGCAACAGCATGAAACCGCAAACCGCCTGATCGAGACTGTTAACCAACTGCTCAACATCCAAGCTTGAGCACCTAGACAATCAGCAAAAATCCGTAAGCAGGATGGCCAGTCGGCGTTGTTGGGTGAGTAGTTACAAAAAGTTCATTTGTGGAGGGTAGAGATAGATATGTTCAACGTTGTTCGTCGGAGTCAAATGGTTGGATTAATGGCAATGGATGGCAGCACAGCTACTCGGCTTGGTGGTGTTGAAGAAGTTTGGATAGACGATCGTGGACGAGTCGTTTGCTTTGCCAGTAGCGCTGGTTATACCCCTCTAGAGCAAGTATCCATCGTGGGGCCAGATGCCGTCCTTACCTACTCTAGCCTGGTAATGGAACCGCCAACATCACTACGTCGGTTGTATCGTATGGC
>JANWZG010000621.1 GCA_025054735.1 Cyanobacteriota bacterium
AGAGCATTACAGGCATCTTGGGCGATGTCTTCCGGTGTGGTATGGGGTATAGGTACACCAAATACAGCCATGACAGCATCGCCGATGAACTTGTCTACTATACCCCCATGCTCTAACACTAGTTGAGCCATGGCCTCCATATACTCGTTGAGCCAGTTCATTAGGACTTCAGGGTCAGTTTGCTCAGCAATGCTACTGAAGTCTCGAATGTCGGTAAATAGTACGGTTGCCGTCAGTCGTCGGCCAGGGAGTCGTCCAGCGGTCAGCAGTTGTTCCCGATCGCGCCAAATCGCCTCTGCTACCGTTGGGCTAACGTGTCGTCCAAATAAGTTCATCACCAACTGCCGCTCTTCCTGCTCGGCTACAGCGATATAGCCAGTGATCATCACCGATGAAACAACCAGACCCAGCAAGGCAGGCACTACTGGGATCCACAAGCCACTGAGAAATATCCAGTAGCAACCAGCCATAAGGCTACTGCTCATCACGAGGGTGACTAGCCCAACACGAGGTGGCGATCGCAACATCCAACTAGTGATCGTGCCCACTAGAGTCCAGGCTATTATCCACACCACTTCTCCAAGTTCTGGCCAACTCCGGATTAACTGCCGACCTTGAAGCACAGCACTGAGAATTTGACTGGCTACATGGGCTTGAATTTCCACACCCGACATAGGTTCGGTTTGTTGAGGGCTGTTGTAAGGCGTATAAAAAATATCATTTAGGCTGGCGGCTGTTGCACCAATCAAGACGATGCGATCGTGAAAGACATGATTTGGCACTTGGCCTGCCAACACAGCGCGCACAGAGAGGGTCTGAAAACTACCTGCTCCACCGCGAAAATTCAGCATAATCTGATAGCCCCGCGCCTCAATATCTTGATAGCCACCTTCATTACTTTCAATGGGAGCAAACTCCACGCCTCGAATGGTTAGGTTGGGTGCATCAGGTCGGCTAGGCTCAGCGGAGATGCCCTCGTAATCGAGGTACAGTAGTGCCACAAACAATCCCAAGCTTGGAATCACAGCCTCTGGATTTTGGTCACTGAGTTGACCTGTTTGTGGAAACAACAGGGCACGGCGCAGTTTGCCATCGGGATCAACAACTACGTCGTTGGATGAGGTCTGACCTAGGGACTTCAACACGGGCGGAGGTGCAACCCTAGAGCTAGTGCCATCTTCAATGACACGTTCAATGCCAATTAGATTGGGTGTCGATTTAAAAATCGTTTCAAGCCGTTGTTGACCAGCCTTAACAGGCAAGTCTCGATAAATATCTAGGCCGATCGCCCTAGGGTTTTGCTGCCGAATTCGCTCAATAAGTTCTGCCAGTTGAGCATCAGCGATAGGCCATCCTAACTTACGAATATCTTCCTCATCCATGCCTACAATGACAATCCGGCTATCCATGGCTTCAGCCGGTCGCCAGCGAATAAACTGATCGTAAGCCGCTAACTCCATGGGTTGTAACCAGCCCAACCACCGTAGCAAGAGCAACATCCCTAGGGTT
>JANWZG010000622.1 GCA_025054735.1 Cyanobacteriota bacterium
GCGATCGTCCCCAATGGCCAAGGATGGCGATGGAGTGACGAGCTAGGGCTGTACTTAGGGATCCATGACCACAAGCTCCGGTACTTCCAGCCCACGGGAGAGCTAGTGCCCACCCCAGAGGAGGATGCCCTTCAGCAATACCAGCGGGCAGAGCGAGAAGCCCAACGGGCAGAGCGCTTGGCAGCTTATCTCCGCTCTCAGGGTTTTAACCCCGATGAGCTGTAAAGCAAGCTTAGTATAGCCAAGCTGGGGCTGTAACAGATCAGGGTTGGGAAACTAGACTATGTAGATTCTATAAGCTTACTAAGCTGCATCGCCTTGCCTAGAAACTGAGCCTAGTTCTCTCTTTACCCAGTTTCAGCTTGGCCCGACTATCCCTTGGGGACAGCTTTGGTTCTGTCACACCTTGTAACCTAATAGACCTTCAGAATGATTTATCCTGATAATAAGTAGATGGTAAACCATGCTACGGTTTCCTAGGATTACTAAGGAATTGGTTAATTCCAGAGTTATTTTTCAGGAATTGCCCTGGCTAGTTTGGAAGTTTTTCTAGGGATGCAACCACTGCTTTCGCTTCATTCACACACCACTTCAACTTGTCGATTTTTCCATTTGCTCTGGGGAGGGAGGTTACGATCGCTATGCAATTGACTCAATCGATGCTATTGCCATCACGTCAGTTTTCTCGCAGTCTTCAGTCTTCACTACAGAGTCGGTTGCTAGGTGTAGCGCTTGGTCTAGGGCTAGCCATTACTGGTCTATGCTCTACGGCTGTTCATGCTGCGGATGTGTCTGACTTCAGAGTAGGCTTGGCGATACAGCCATTTTCTGCATCTACGGCAGTCAACACAGTTGCTGCTAGTAGACAGTTTGACGGGCTGCTAGCTTCCGAGTTCCCAGCCAATGGTGTTTATCTTTACGGACAATCTCCTAATCGTGACCAGCTTGGGCGCGCTTACTTGGTGTTTGAGGTGTCTAACGGCCAAGTTGTAGGGGCATTTTACATGCCTAACTCTTCCTTTGACTGTTTCTTTGGCAACCTCACTGCTAATAAGCTGGCACTAACGGTGATCGATACCTATGATCGCAAAGCCCACCCCTACACCATTTCTCTAGCCCCCAGTAGCCAAGTGGCCAGTAGTAACTCTAGTGCACCAAGCTTAAACCTCATGGGTTACCATCGCCTTAGCAGTTTGAGCGACAATGATCGACGAATTCTTAACATTTGCAAAGCTGACTTGCAGAAATCATAGTACTGATTGACAAACAACCATGAAATGATCAAGTAGCGACTACTTGATCATTTTTTTTAACCATGACCATGACCGTCCCGCGCACTATCTGTCTGGGATTCCTGCTGATTATCAGCGTGGGTACATTATTGTTAATGATGCCTTTTTCCTTGACGAACCCCACGGTCTGGACTACTGAACCCATTGGTACAGTAATCACAGCTTTATTTACAACCACATCGGCAGTTTGTGTTACGGGTTTATCTGTC
>JANWZG010000623.1 GCA_025054735.1 Cyanobacteriota bacterium
ATCGCGCTGACCTATTGCTTTATGTTTCATCAGGGTGTAAAGCACTGTTAGAAGTTGATGAAATCACTCTTCAGGCTGACCCTCAGTTACTGTGGCGGGTGATTCACCCTGACGATCGGGAGCTAGTGATACTAGCCATGCAGAAGGCTGCTACCAACGCTGCTAACTGGATACAAGATTGGCGGATTATCACACCCTCTGGGCAGCTCAAGTGGGTCAGTGGCACTGCCCATCCAGACCTGTTGCCCGATGGAGCAATTCTGTGGTTTGGCTATATGGTGGATGTCAGCGATCGTTATGCTGTTCAAGAAGAGCGAGAACAAGCCGAAGCCAAAACTAAGGCCCAGCAACAAATCTATAAGGCCATCTTAGACAATGTTCCCCATCGTGTCTGGTATAAAGATGTTGACAGTCGCTACATTGCTGTGAATGAGGCGTTTTGTCGGGCAATTAACCTAACTCCTGAGCATTTAATTGGCAAAAGCGAGTATGAAGTTTGGCCGCTAGAGCAGGCCCAGATGTTTATTGAAACTGACCAAGCAGCGATCGCCTCTGGCAAGCCTTACTACATGGAGCGATGCATTCCCTTGGCAGATGGCTCCTATCATTGGGTTATGACCATCAAAACCCCGGTATATGACGACGCTGGCAACGTCTTGGGGACTACGGGTATCTCTATGGATATTACCCCCCGTAAACAGGCAGAGTTAACGGTTCAGCAACTGAATACTGAACTTGAGGCCCGTGTCTATGAGCGAACAGCCGCCCTCCAAAATGCCCTGTCAGAATCCCAAGCGCTTAATGCTATTCTGGATAACCTCGTGGATGGGTTGCTAGTCACCAACACCCAAGGACGGATTATTCGCTACAATCCAGCGTTTGTTGATATGTTTGCGCTGGGTAGCCAGGATTTTTTGCACCAAGACTGTCAGCAACTAGCGTTGCCAGACCTAGCCAACTTAATTGACCAACTGCAACAGATTGCTGCTGGTTACAACCTAGTGGATGGTAGTCCTAGCATAGTGGACAGGCTAGGAACTGCAAACAACCATGTTGTCACTGCTGAAGTAGCACTGCGCAGTAACCGCGTTGGGCAAGCAGTTGCCTCGCTGATCTTCAAACAAACGGCTGATGGTGACGCTATACAATGGCTGGGATGTGCGGTCTTAATTCGGGATGTGACCCACGAGCGCGAGGTCGATCGCGTCAAGAATGAATTTATTGCTACCGTTTCCCATGAGTTACGAACCCCCCTGACATCGGTATTAGGGTTTACCTCCATCATTCGCGACAAGTTGCATGAACAAGTGTTTCCCTTGGTGCAGTCTATCTGCAATCAGACTCCTACAGATGAAACCAGAGTTGCCTCAGTCAGTTCCACTGCTGACTACAACCCTAGACCACCTAGTCCACTAGACCTGCTGCACACTACGCTATGCAAGATAGATGGAAATCTGGCAATTATTGTCAGTGAAGCAGAACGGCTAACGCTCCTGAT
>JANWZG010000624.1 GCA_025054735.1 Cyanobacteriota bacterium
GATCGTCGGTGCTGTATGGCATACTGCGCCTGGGGATGGGCAAAACACCGAGCAGGGTCAATCTCAGGCAACACATCCTGCCCTAGATCATTGCGCACAAAAAAGGCATTGAAGCCATACAGATTACAGCCCACAAGCCGATAGCCCTTTTCTCGCCCCAGTTTGACAAATGCAGGCAAGGAAGCACCACAATAGTCTGGCCCCTCAGGGCTAAACTCTGCCACAAAGTGAGGATCGTAAGGTATCGTCACAGCTTGATCGGCTCCCCACAGGTTATTAAACTCCACTACCACCACCCTAGGATTCACACAAGTTATCGCCCGCCAAATCCAATAATCCACGCCATCTAAATCCAGGGACAACAGATCAATATCCCCTGCGAAGCCATGCTGGGTAATCAGGTCATTAACCGCTTCTGCCGTGACCCATGCTTGGACAAGGGTAGGAGGATACACCAGCGTATCAGGACAGGTCGCATAAAATCTCCGCCCGCGCTCAATATTTGCCGGGTTGCCATCCACCAACAGCCCTGTCCATTTGTGGTTCACGATCAAGTTAGCACTGTTACATTCAATCCCATCTCCTGCACAAATTTCCACGGCTCTGCGGGTTTCCATACCAATCAGGGCAAAGATATACAGCAGGTAGCCATCCTCTTCGTTTTGGGAATAGACGCGAAAACCTGTCGTCGCAAACTCAGGCATTCTAGTCCCAGCTTGCTTCAAGGCTTGGTAGTGTTGGGTAAGCAACACCTGTACAGCCTGGTTATTAATCATGTGTCGGAGTTGGGAGAAATCGGTAGTTAAGTCTTGCCGGAATGTTTGAAATGTCTCAGCTAGCAAAGTTCTCAATAGTCGTTTTAGCAATGCTTTCATGCGTCTAACACCTGAATACACTCACCAATATCAAGACGCTTCAATTCAGCACGGATGTAGCTATAACGATCGTAGGTTTGCATAACACCTTGTTTGAATAAACGCTGTTGCCAAACCATCCCCACAATATCGGGTCGTAGGAGTAGAAATTTCACTATGAACAAGAGTCTTGCCAAGACATGGCACTGCTCGGCTAACCCCAACGTAAATTGCTCTAGCCGATAGGGAAACAGGAGGCGCTGCTGGTTTAACCGGGCAAACAATTCTGGGTGACGGATTTTGAGGATTGGCAATGCCGCAATAATCATCTCACAGAATTTTTCCCGGAACTTAGAAGACGATGGATTGGTGATGGCTGTTGCTTGATGGTCATGAATGCGCCAAGTGGCTAACGTTTCTGGCAAATGCAGGGTATTGCAAACTAGAGTTGATCGCATCCCCCACTCAAAATCACCCATGGATCCCCAATCCGATCGAAAGAGGCCGACGCGATCAACCAGCGATCGACGAATCAAGAGCTGTGTAAGTGACACAAATACACTATAGAGAGCACAATATAGCAGCCCGTCATAGGGCGCTAGACGCTTGTGTTTTTTGCTCATGAGTTCCCCATAGAACTGGG
>JANWZG010000625.1 GCA_025054735.1 Cyanobacteriota bacterium
TGTTGCTCAACATTTTGCCAGCACCGATCGTAGAGGAACTAAAACATCGACAGACAGAGCACAATACGAACCACATGGTGCTAGCCCAACGATTTGATGAGGTAACAATTTTGTTTGCTGACATTGTGAACTTTACCCAATGGGCATCACAGGTATCTCCCATCGAGCTGGTCAACGTCCTCAATGCCATTTTTTCTCGCTTTGACCAACTAGCCGATCAGCATGGGTTAGAGAAAATTAAAACCATTGGCGATGCCTACATGGTAGTTGGTGGGTTGCCAACGCCTAGACCAGATCATGCAGTAGCAGTGGCTAACATGGCGCTGGACATGTTGCAGGTCATTCGCGAGTTTCATCAAGATAAGTGCGAACCCTTTTGTCTCCGGATTGGGATTAACACAGGCACTGCCGTTGCCGGGGTAATTGGTATTCGTAAGTTCACTTATGATCTGTGGGGTGATGCAGTCAACTTGGCCAGTCGCATGGAGTCTCAGGGGGTAGTTGATGCCATCCAGGTGACTGAAACCACCTATGAGCGGCTGCGCGATCGCTATCAGTTTGAACCTCGTGGAACGGTCAAGATTAAGGGCAAAGGTGAAATGCAAACCTACTTACTCCGAGGCAAGTTAACTAACCGTTCCTGTCTTCAGCGTGATCAAACAGCCGTTAACTAACTTTGCGCCAATTGTAACGATTCCAATCGTAGACTCCTTGAATTTCGTATTCCGCACCTGTATCAAATCGAACAATGCAGCAAGCAGTGGCGGAATCATTCTCTGGAGCTTTTACGACTGTACAAGGAAACCACTGACGATCGCAGGGGCCAGACTCTTGTACCCATTCCCATAGGGCGTTACACACCTCAATGCGATCGCCTAGGGCTAACCTGACCACTGCATTGCCTTCACGTTCTAGATAATAGTTGACATGCACTGGCTGTACCCGATCTAGCCATCGCAGGCCATAGCGCTCTCGAATAAACTGGACAGCACCAGAATCCTTTCCCTGCAGCCAATCATTTAAGAGTTGCACTTTCCAGGAATAGTCAGGGCGGTCAGTGTCTTGAATAAACCGCAGCAGTGAGCGCCGTTCAGTCTCCGTCAACTCATCAAGGGGATTGACCGTTAAGTCTGAGGAAACAGCGGCACGATCGCTCAGCCAGCGATTCACTGCCTCTAGCACCATCTGTTTCTGAGTCTGCGTCAATGGAACGTCTGCCGCGTCACAGGTTTGAAATGCAACTTGCAAGGCTGCTGCAATCTCAGCAGGAGTCATCAGGATCCAATGAGGGATACAAAATGTATAGCTGCTAGCCTCCTACTATAGCAGGTGAGGGAAAGTAACAAGGCATGAGTGCATAAAAACACCCTAGCCAGAGTGCATTGGGTAGCCAAACCCTAAATTGCCTCTCTGCGCCAGCAGCCACTCTAATAGCAGGGCACGACACTGCAAGCAGGTCAAGGCTCTAAGCAGGTTAGTCATGCCTTCATCA
>JANWZG010000626.1 GCA_025054735.1 Cyanobacteriota bacterium
GGCGATTGCGCGATCGCTCGCGGAACCTGCTGAAACTGGAAGCTGAATTCCTAAACAGTATCGGTCAATCTACCCAATCTACTAGTGCCTAATCGGTGTCTAGTAGTAACACTGTGGTCACTAGGCTGCTGTGCCCACTGGAGCAATATCAACCAACCTAATCAATACGTCTTAAGTCAATACACTAATCAACACACGTATGAAGTCGCTGTTTTCACAACTGGCAATTTTAGGGGGCATTCCAGAGTTTCACGAGACTCTGCACGTAGGACGACCGAACATTGGCGATCGTGATCGGCTGCTAGCTCGCATCAACGACATGTTGGATCGCCGCTGGCTGTCTAACCGTGGCCCCTTTGTGCAAGAACTAGAGCAGCGCATCTGTGAACGTCTAGGGGTCAAACATTGCATCGCTATGTGTAATGGCACCGTGGCCCTAGAAATTGTGACCCGTGCCTGTGGTTTGACGGGTGAAGTAATTGTGCCCTCGTTTACCTTCATTGCTACAGCCCATGCCCTGCAATGGCAAGAAATCACGCCTGTATTTTGCGACGTGGATCCAGCCACCCATAACCTTGACCCTACCAAGGTTGAACAGATGATCACACCCCGAACGACAGGCATTGTGGGGGTGCACCTGTGGGGTCGGCCCTGTGCCATTGAAGCCCTAGCTGAGATTGCTGATCGTCATCGGCTAAAACTCTTATTTGATGCTTCCCATGCCTTTAACTGTTCCTATCGGGGGCGAATGATTGGCAACTTTGGCGAGGCAGAAGTATTCAGTTTCCACGCCACCAAGTTTTTCAACACCTTTGAAGGTGGGGCAGTGGTTACCAACAATGATGAACTGGCTGCTAAGATTCGCCTGATGCAGAACTTTGGTTTCGCTGGCTACGATCGGGTCATTTACATTGGCACCAACGGCAAAATGAACGAAGTAGAGGCAGCCATGGGCTTGACAGGTCTAGAAAGCCTCGATGACTTCATGGCGATCAATTACCGGAACTATCAGTGCTACCAGCAGGGGCTGCAAGATTTACCTGGGATACGGTTGATTGAGTACGATCGCGCGGAACAGTGTAACTATCAGTACATTGTGCTAGAGGTTGATGAAGTCAAGGCGGGAATCAGCCGCGATCGCTTGCTAGAGGTGCTCCATGCTGAAAACATCCTTGCTCGGCGCTACTTCTTCCCTGGATGCCACCGGATGGAACCCTACCGCTCGTACTTTCCCCATAGTGGCCTCTTACTACCAGAAACTGAAGCCCTCGCCCAGATGGTGTTACTGTTACCAACGGGTACATCGATCGCCCCCGACGATGTTCAGCGCATCTGCCAAATTATCCGGTTAGCTGTTACCCATAGCAACGAGCTGAAACAAGCCCTGCGTTCAGGAAATAGTGAGTCTACAACTGTGACCACAGCGGTTAGTTGAATTGGTCAATTGACCTTGCCAGCAGTCCGTTGCGATGAATTGCTC
>JANWZG010000627.1 GCA_025054735.1 Cyanobacteriota bacterium
CCAGACACCCCTATTCTTGACATTGGTTGTGGCTCTGGGGCTTGGTTACAGCGTCTAGCTGACCGGGGTTTCCAGAACCTCTGGGGCATTGACCAAGATATTGAGCAATTTCGAGCCAGCGGTGCCCACGTGCATCAGGTCAACTTAGATATGGACAACCTAGACCTACCTATTCAGCACTTTGGTCTGATTACGGCGATCGAAGTCATTGAACACCTAGAAAATCCAGGTCGATTGTTCTACCATGCTAGTCGCTATTTGGATCCCCACGGCTATCTGCTAATAACCACACCCAACATTCACTCGGTAGGCTGTCGGCTACGGTTTTTGTTGACTGGCCAGCTCAAGTCCTTTGATGCCAAAGGTGACCCTACCCACATCTACCCAGTCTTGTTAACTGCCCTCAATCGTGTGTTACCCCGCTATGGGTTAAAAATCGTCAAAAAGTGGGGCTATCCTGCTCGCGGATCCTTGGTGTCACGACCATCTACCCTGTTGTTGTCTACTATAGCCGAATGGTTCTTGCCCAATTCAGATCCAGGTGACACCCTATGTTTACTGATTCGGTCGACTACCAGTGCTTGATGTCTGAGTGCTCGACTATGGATAATCCCTGTATAGGGATCCAATGACCTCCAATGACCCCTTCAATGACTATCGTGCAACCAACAATTAAGTTTCTCCAGCAACCCACCTCTCAAGCATGGATTGACCAAGCGATCGCCAACCTAGATGTGCTGTTGCTAGATCATTCCCACTGTGAGCGAAAAGCAGCAGGTGTTGCCCTGAGCTTGATGTGTCGCTACCCATCCAGCACAAAACTTGTGCGAACATTGACGGCGATTGCCCAAGAGGAATTGCACCACTTTGAGCTAGTTAACCAACACCTAGAACAACGTCAAATTCCCCTAGCACCCTTGCCGCCACCCCCCTATGGTGCAAGACTAAATGCCCACATTCGTCGCCAAGAACCACTGCGTTGTCTAGACTCGTTGCTAGTTGCTGGATTAATTGAAGCCCGTAGCCATGAACGCCTGGGTTTGTTAGCCCACCATTGTCCTGATGCAGAGTTGGCTCGCTTTTATCACAGTCTGATGGCCTCAGAAGCGCGTCACTACGGAGCCTACTGGGTATTAGCAATCACCTACTACGATCGGGCAGTTGTGGATCAGCGTCTCCACGAACTGGCTGCAATCGAGAGCGAGTTACTAGCTACACTGCATCCTTACCCTCGCATCCACAGTTAGACCCTGCAACCACTAGCTAGGCAGGTCAAGGTCTGGTTGGCGGACAAACTGGCGTAACTCTTGCATGAGTTGGGTATCGTTAGAAGCAGTTCTGGCACCAGCTTCGGCAGCCCACTGTTTGAGGGCGTTGATTTGTTCACGGGCGATTGCTGCTAGGGGTACAGTGTCTTCGATCGCCCACAGAATATCCGTTGTAGTGAAATCGCGGCGCTGGCCAGTGGT
>JANWZG010000628.1 GCA_025054735.1 Cyanobacteriota bacterium
CTGAGCGCTGGTATAAGCGGGCAACGATTGTAGAATGGCAGCCCCTTCCCCAAGTTGTTCAAAAACCTAGTGATACCACATCAGTGACGCTGGCATCTGCAATCTGGCAATATCGAGCCATGCGCACCCTCAGCCCTCATTCATTGGCGCTCTCCTCTCCTCAAGCTGCTTCCAGATTTGAGCCATTGCCAACTGTCAAGCCCGGCCTGGCGTTTGCAGTATTTGACGAATATATAGTGATGGCAGAGTCGGCAACTGTCCTTGAAGCGTATATCGATACCTTGCCAGAGGAAGGCTCATTGATGGAAAATGCCCAGTTTCAGCGCACCATGCAGCGGCCACAGTACGAGCAATCGTTCATGGTCGGTCATGGCAATCTAGGGCAATTGCTGTCAATGATTAATACCGCCAATCAGCGCTTAGTAGCTAGCCTGCCATCAGCATCATCACCGCTATTGGTGCCACAACTGCCTCCAGAAGCCCTTGCTCAACTCAAAACCACTACAGATAGCATCGATGCCTACCTGTGGGCACAGCGGGATGGCATTCAACTGCGGTACCTTGTACAGATGGATCGTCCGATCGCTGGCTTGCCTGCTATTACGCCTACCAACCATGCCAACAAATTGCTCAACCGTCTACCAGCCAGTAGCTATCTATCCCTAAACAGTGCAGATTTGAAGTCTATCTGGCGACTAGTATTGGCAACCATGGAAACCCAGCCTGCCCTTGCCCAGTCGTTAGGGGAACTGCGCCGGGTGGGATTGCAGGAACTGGGGCTAGATGACCATGATGTGTTTTCGTGGATGGATGGGGAATTTGCCCTGTGCCTGTTCCCAAGTCGCAAAGGTTTCTTGGGATCAACCATCGGTATGGCGCTGGTGGTACAGACCAGTGAGCGATCGGCAGCAGAAGCCGCCCTACGCAAATTTGATGCCTATGCCCAAAGCTTACAGATCTACAGCGTGAAACCTCGTCGTCTCCAAGGGCAGTGGGCCACCAGTTGGGATGCAGTCTACGCTAATGAGAGTTTGTTAGCCCATGGTTGGCTGGATCAGTCCACGCTATTGATTACTAACGGTACTGGCCCAATGGCAGAGATCATGCCCAAGCCCGCCATGAACTTGGCTAGTGCTAGTGAATTTCAATCAGCCGTTGCTCCCTTGCCTAAGGAAAACACAGGCTATTCCTACATCAATGTCAAAGCCGCCTCTAACCTAATGTTTAACTATGTGTTGCCCCAAGTGGCTCCACCAGAGGTGCTATCCGCCCCAGAAATGTTGGCGATGCGTAAGGCCCTAGCAGGCATTCGTAGTATTAGTGCTACAGTCTCGCACCAAGCCAATCGCAGCCAAGTTGACTTCTTCTTGGCACTCCGTCCTGCCCTGCCCCCCAAGCGACAACGCTAGGTCTTTAGCATTCTATATTTGCTGTACTCATGACCCCGCATGATGGTTGATTTG
>JANWZG010000629.1 GCA_025054735.1 Cyanobacteriota bacterium
CGACATACAACTGGCATAGCTCGACTAAACCGTTCTAACCGCTGCTGGTCGTTACTACTGTCGAGTAAAGGATGCCAACGGGCCACGGCACCATTAGGGGTAGATTCTAGCCTTGGCAGAAACTTTGTCCGCGCCAATAAGTCCAAGCTCCAGCGAGCAATGTGGGACCAGAGTCGAATATCACCACCCAAGTTTACAGCCTCAGGCATCGTCCCCAAGGGCAGGTTATTTAACCACGTCAATGCTGCATCTGGTGATAGACACACGCCAGTAATCTGCCAAGGATATAAGCAAAGGGCTATATCTGACGCTGACATTGTCTCTAGGTCAGGAGGGTTAGTACTCGCGCTGTAGCATGGCAACAGTGTTGAAGCAGTGACCCACGTGGGCAAAGCAACTATCTGGGTCATCGGCTGATCCCACAGTTGGTGATTGTTAGGCAACGCAGACAACTCCGCAATCAGGTCATTCAGAGCAAGGGCAAACGGGTATGATACTGGAGTTGTCAATTCTTCAGCAGCAACTGCACCACTGCGTTGCCACGCCTCACCCCACAGGAACAAACAACCTTGGGGTAGCCAAGTACCGTGTAAAACTGCCATTGATACCTACTCGTCCATGTGATGCAGACTAGATTACGTATTTAGTCAGGGAATGATCTGTGCTAAGGGGAAGGTAGTCACTGCGATTCATTTAATATGCCCCTCTCCAAACGACAAGCATTAAACCAATTGACTCAGATGCAGGTAGCAATCCCTTCAGGCGACTGAATGCGTATATTCATAGTCTGAAACCTCAATACATCCTGCTGGTAATGATTGCTAAGTTATATAACAGCAATGACTCGTCTGTGCTCTCTGGAGTATGCAAGGGCTAACATCTTGCGTGCAAAATTAGTGGCGAGCGTTGCAGCAACTGTACTCATGAATATTACCGTATCATAAATATCCTTGCGATATGAGATTGATGTTGACTGCTGATTGATCAATTAGCTACTCAATTAATTAATCGCTGATACTAACCTTACTGAACTGACACCAGAAACCTGCTAGAACAGATGCAGCAGCAACAATGTAAGTCCTGTCATTCTCCATAGGTGCGATTGCAAAGTAGGCGCTGGGCCATCTCATCGCCTGCGAAAAAGCATGGACAAAATGGCTGAGGCTGTGGATGAAAACAGTTGGATTGTGTGACTGCTTTGAAGGAGAAGATTTGTGAGTTCGTCGCTCCGCGTCTTAATCGTCGATGACTCTGACAGCAATGCAAATGCATTGATTGCTGAGCTGCGATCTGGTGGCTACAACGTTATATCAACTGTTGTGGGCACAACGCCTGCGATCGTGACTGCTCTCGATGAACCGTGGGATATTATCATCGCTAGTTGCACCATGGTGCATGTAAAGGTTCACAACATCCTCAAGCTGTTACATGAACGTGATGTCAAGGTACCGTTGATT
>JANWZG010000630.1 GCA_025054735.1 Cyanobacteriota bacterium
GGTGGGCGTTGGATTGCTCATCCCCTGCGGGGTAATGATGCCTTTCGTCTAGAGATGATTCCTGCCGATGGTGAGGGAAGTTATGCTAGCTGCTCCAATAGGTTGCGAGTTAGGCTCTTAGATGACTTGGAAAAACTCCACAACACGGTGGTGCTGGCAGGTTGCACACCAGCTCTGTCCCTTTGGGCACGGGCCGCAGAGCGCTGGCACCCGGATTTGCGCGTCCATTGGACCTTTGATAACAGCATGAGTGCGCTGCATCGGCTCTGTCGGGGAGAGGTGCATATAGCTGGAATGCATCTCTATGACCCCATCACGCAGGAACATAACCTACCCTTTGTGCAGGCTGCCCTACAGGATACACCAGCCGTGTTAATTAATCTGGGCATCTGGGAAGAGGGACTCTTAACTCCACTTGGTAATCCCCTAAATCTGCAAACCATAGACGATTTGACTCGACCTGATGTGACGATCGTCAACCGGGAAGAGGGAGCAGGCAGTCGGCAACTTCTAGAGCGATCGCTGCAAGAAGCAGGCATTGATCATCAATTGGTCAAGGGGTTTGAGCAGGTTGTGTATAGCCACCTAGAAGTCGCCAATGCGATCGTCCTGGGTAAGGCATCGGCAGGGGTCAGCACAGCATCAGTTGCCAACGCCTTTGGCTTAGGATTCATTCCCCTCCATCGTTCTCGCTATGACCTAGTGGTGCTCAAATCTCATCTAGAGTCACCCCCCGTGCAGCAGCTACTCAGCACCTTGGGACATCGTCGCGTGTTATCCCAACTGCAAGCGTTGGGTGGCCACGACACCAGCCAAACGGGTGAAGTTGTAGCCACCATCAATCCAGCTTGACCAAGTAGTTGAGGGCACGGGCAAGTTGAGTCGGGAATCAGTCAGCGATCGCGCTTGCTCCTCAGGGCTTTGCAGGTGAGTTAAGGCCGCTGAATTTTCTAGTTTCCATGGGAGCAGGGCATAGTAGCTATCTTTTACCTCCCCTAATCGGCATCTAGGAAAGAGGAGAGGCGATCGCTAGCCAAGCTATCCCGTGCTAACAGAGCATCCATTGTTGTCTGATTCGGCTTTGGAGTTTGAGTATCATCAGCAACCAAGGATAGGTAGGGCTGTAATTCATCCCAAAGGGTAAGCAATTGTGGATATATCTGCTGGTTTGAGAGTTTGCCCCCTGTGTGCAGCCCCACTAGCAGGGATAGCCGATGGGCAAAGACTTGAAGATGACTGTTAAATTCCTGGCTGAGGGGGTCTTTGATACCCCGATAGCGGGCGATCGGGCAGGCAAACTTTTGGAATTGTGGTTTCATGATTACCTCCTTTGCTGGACTTGGTGCGTTGCAGCAGAACTTTTTTCACCACAAAGGCACAAAGGACACAAAGTTGCTTGGTGCACTCAGTATCTTTGTGGTTTGAATCCGCCGGATTAATAGCGGGGACGATGCT
>JANWZG010000631.1 GCA_025054735.1 Cyanobacteriota bacterium
GCCACCGTTGAAGATTACCGCATCGGTGCTTTCATCCTCACACAGCACCTGCAAGTAGGTCGCAATCTGCTCTGGTTCATCCTTCACAATCCGATAGGCAACGACTTGATGCCCAGCCGTCTGCAACACATCGCGAATGAGTTGACCGCTGCGATCGTCAACCTCTGTGCGTGTATCGCTAACAGTAACGACTGCACAGTTTAGCGATCGCGGTTCCACATCAGGATGGGGTTGTGCCATTTAAACCTTATTCAGGTCAATACCTAGCTCTTTGGCGAACGTGCTCAAACTCTTCTTTTCCAGTGTTTTGATGGCATTAGTAGACAACTTCAGGCGTACCCAACGCTTACCCTCTTCCCACCAAACACGTTTCCATTGCAGGTTAACATGCTGCAATCGCTTAGTGCGCCGATGCGAGTGAGACACTGCATAGGCGTTATTGGCTTTTTTACCCGTTAGTTGACATCGGCGGCTCATGGCATGACCTTCCAGCAGGAGTTCAAAACATTAATCGAAACACTAGCAAAACAAGTTAGTGATGCTGTCCGGGCATCACCAATGAAAAAGTTTTCACGCAGTAGATAATGCTAACACGAGACGAAGAAGGTTAGCCACACTAATCGACCGTTTGAGTCTGGGATAGTACCAGCAGCAGAATCGGGCCATACTGAACAGGAGCCTAATGGGGGAACTTGGTATGGGACAACTAGATAGTAGCTGTGGATTATATCAATTGCCAGGGGCAGAGTGTTTAGAGTTCAACCGACTAACGTGGCAACTTGAGCCTGAACAAGCTGTACTGCTGATTCATGATATGCAGAACTACTACATGCGACCGTTGCTGCGCCATAACCCTGAAACGGCTAAAGCGATAATTGCCAATATTGCCACTGTGAAACAAATCTGCCAGCAAATAGGAATTCCTGTTGTGTATACAGAACAACGTCCTTTGACCGTTGCCCAGCGCGGTCTGCTGTACGATCTGTGGGGGCCAGGAATGCAAGGAGTTGATGATGAAGCCGCTGTGGTTAGTGATCTGTGCCCTGTGAGCGGCTATACGATCGTAAAGCATAAGTATAGTGCTTTTTATAACAGCACCTTTGCTGAGTTGCTAGCTAACTTGAGTCGCAATCAAATTATTATCACTGGTGTTTACAGTCATATTGGCTGCATGACAACTGCCCTTGATGCGCTGATGCGAGACCTGAAAGTATTCTATGTGGCTGATGCCGTTGGTGACTTTTCCCTTGATTTTCATCTATCCTCTCTTAAGACCATTGGCAACTGTTGTGGGCAACTTTGTCTGACTGCCGATTTGGTTGCTCAAGCTAAGTCTTGACTGCTCTCTAGCAGCACTTCATCTAAGATCTTTCCAGATTAGAAAGAGACACTCATAGGGGTGCATCCCACTTAAGCCAATCAGTCTTCATACCCCAGCCCCTTCT
>JANWZG010000632.1 GCA_025054735.1 Cyanobacteriota bacterium
TCTCGCTGTGTTAGGTTTGTCAGTGTCAGATAGGAACCGTAGAGAAAACTCAGGCGATAATCATCATCCTTAAGGTAGAGGGATGACCGCTTTCCGGGTGGCTGTTGATCGATGAAACAGAAGGGGCAGTGATTATTGCACTGGATCAAGCCATCGAACAGGGCTGTAGCAAACTCTAGTCCTAGGTCATCGTCATAGTCTTTTTCTAGTTCTACATGATGCAGCTTGCCCGTTGCATCTTGCACCTCTAAGTGCAATACTTCATCAGCACAGAGAAACTGATAGTCAATCAGATCACGGGGACGATTGCCGTTAATCGACACAAGCCGATCGCCCGGCTCAAAACCTACCTCTTCAGCAATGGATCCCGGTAATACGCGCGTAATCAATGCTGGCTGGATGGCACGATCGCTCATGGCACAGTAGTAGAGGAGAGTAAATCAGCAGGCACTAGCGACTTTGCAAGGTTGGGTATTGGCAGATCAGATGGATAGGAGCCTGTTTGCTTGACTTGGCGAATAATAGCGTCAGAGATCTCCACACCAAGTTTGGTACCAATTGCCCGCACAATATCGCCGCGATCAATCACGCCTGCGACGCTTCCGGCTGGAGATAACACCGTAATGTGATGAAGTTTCAGCACTTCTAACTTCATAATGACCACAGGCAATGGAGTTTTTTCTTCCACCGTAGGAATCTCAGTCAGCGGTCGCACAATACTTTGCAGGGGCTGTTGATCCCAAAGGCTACGCTCGATCGTTTGTAACTCATCCAGGATTACAAGGCCACGGTAACGTCCGTCAGATGCTGCATAGTAAGGATAGGGACGAGCAGTACCATCCGCTACCTCTGCTGTCTGCAATAGATAGCTCTCAGCAAATTGCCGCAGTGGTTGCTCTGCTTCGACTACCCGCAGTTGTCGAGTCATCACGTCGGCAGCCGTTAACTCGCTGAGAACTTGTTGCAGCCCAGCAACTCGACTATACGCCGTGGCGTTACGCAAGATAAACCAACCAATGATTGTGATCCATAAGCTACCACCCGCTCCACCTGTCAACAGCACTAGGAATAGCCCAAAGGCAATGCCCAGATAGCCAACAACTTGACCTACACGGGCAGACCAACGCACGCTCCGCAGGCGATCGCCCGTCAGTTTCCACAGTGCCGCTTTCAACATCTGCCCACCATCCAATGGCAATCCTGGAATTAGGTTAAACAATGCCAACACCAAGTTAATTTGGGCAAGGGTTGCAACCAGCACCCTAGCATAGCTGGAAAGATAGGCAGTAGCCACACTGCACAGGCCAAACAACGTAATGCTCACAAGGGGGCCTGCGATCGCCACCTGAAACGCCTGCCCTGGTGTATCCGATTCCCGCTCGATTGCTGCTACACCGCCAAACAAAAATAGCGTAATGGAGTTTACCCGAATACCCTGTGCCA
>JANWZG010000633.1 GCA_025054735.1 Cyanobacteriota bacterium
ATTGCTAAACCCTGCTCGCTAGTCTAAAGTGACCATTGTGACTACCTACGACCTGTCTTGCTGTGCTGCGATCCATTACGTTGCTGCTGGTTTCTAACATTTTTATGACGTTTGCTTGGTATGGCCACCTCAAAAATCTCAAGGTTGCTCCACTCTGGATTGCCATCGTAGCGAGCTGGTCAATTGCTCTCTTTGAATATTGTTTTCAAGTGCCTGCAAATCGTATAGGGTCTGAGTATTTCAGCCTACCCCAGCTTAAGGTGATTCAAGAAATCATAGCTATGCTGGTGTTTGCAGGATTTAGCGTGACCTATATGCAGGTACCCATCACTCGCAACTACATGCTGGCCGCTATGCTCTTGGCAGGCGCTGCTTATCTGATTTTCAGTGACAAGGCTGGATAGATGGATGATGAGAGTCTAAGCGATCGTCCCTCCCATGATGCTCACTTAGAAACACTGGCCCATGCTTGATGTAACCAGCGTTGTCGCCAGCGAGAGGCAGGCTCTAACTCAGAGGCGACTTGCTCCGCTTGCCGTCGGCTTACGATGACCTCAGCAGTATCTTGCAGGCTAAAATCACGGTAGGGAATGGCCGCACGGGTCAGCAGGTGTTCCTGTTCGTGTGGTGCCAACGGTGGCAGGGTATCACCGTTCCAGGCAGCGATCGTACCGGGTGCTCGCCGTCCAACGGGGGGAGTAGAGCCGATCTGGAGGCCAGCCAACAGCAGTGCCGATCGCACGGCTGCCGCACAGGAATAGGTCGCTAGTTTGCCTGTGGGAGCAAGGCAACGGCTGACTTGATGTAAAAACTCCACTGTCCACAGATGAGGACAATGGGGAGGAGAGAAGGGATCCAAGAAAATTGCATCCGCTTGAAAGCCTTCGACAATCAACGTGTGGATAGTTTGGCGAGCATCCCCTAGCAGCAGACGAGCATCTAAGCGATCGTCCACGAACTGGCCTGTGGTGGCCAAGGCTGACAACCCAGACTGCACCGAGGGAAAACAGGTTGCTAACAGAGGAATAGCAGCTTGGGGCACCTGTGGGTCTAACTCTAGCCCGACGGCGGTGACGCGACAATCGGGGTGGGCTATCCAGATAGCTTCCAGGGCAGCAGCAGTATTGTAACCGAGGCCGTAGCAAATATCTAAAATGCTGACTTGGCCTGTGGCAGCCGTTTGCACAATGGCAGTCGGCTCAACAAACTTAGCGATCGCTTCTTGCCGTGCTCCGTAGTGGCTGTGAAACAGCTCGTTGAAATCAGGAGAAAAAAAGGTTGGGGAACCATCGCCAGTGGTTTGAGGAACAAAACGAGTCATGGGGCAGCATCAGGAGTGGGGGAGGCAGGCGATCGAGCCGGATGCACACCCAGTTGTTGAGCAGCGGTTCTCACCAAGCCAAACAACCGAGACTGAGTACGAGTAATCGTTACAGTT
>JANWZG010000634.1 GCA_025054735.1 Cyanobacteriota bacterium
GGAGCATTGCCAATCGATGGTGCAGGCTGGCTTGGTGAGATTTGAACGGATTGTCGGCTGCCCAGACTGCCACATAGTCAAAATGCTCTAACAACCAGAGCAAAATTGCCTGGTGTCCAACCGTTGGTGGGTCAGCGCTAGTTCCAAATAAAGCAATATCCATCATGGGTCATTGATAGGGGTCAACACCTGAAACGTTGGCCAGATTGGTGGCCTGTCACGTTGCAACAACTCGCCGAGTAGCATTCGTTAGGGTCTGCAAGTTGGGCGAGATTTCAACGGGCGGCGAACTAGCCTGCTGAAGGCAACGAGTAGTCGGGGGCAAACTAGCTACAGATTGAGCGGTACGCTGGGCGATCGTCGCTAGGGATTCTGGGGGTTGCAGACGCTTGCCCGCCTGATAAACCAATTGCAGCAATGGCAACTCATCGTCTGCCCTGGCTTGGGCATCCCCATCAACCTCATCAGCGAGACAAAGCCGATCGCCAATAACTGTGCCGTGATCATACCGCCGCATAATCTGTTTGCGCCCTGGATAAGTAACCTTGCCGCTAGCTTCTTTCATCACGGGAATGTTGTCAATCTCCACTAGCTTATAAACTCCATTAACTGGGTCGCCAGTTACTAGCTTGGTGCCAATACCATAGCCCTGGATGCAGGCTCCGGCTGCCTGTAGCTCAGCAATGCGATATTCATCCAAGTCTCCGCTGGCAAAGATGGGCACCGTTGGCATGAGTTGCTTTACCTGTTGCGACAGGGTAACTAAGTCTCCAGAGTCTAGGCGAACACCAGCCAAGTTGAGCAATCCTGTGTTGACCTGCTCTGCAAGCTGCCGTGCGGCAGCGATCGGGTCATAGGTGTCAATTAACAGCGGAGCTTGGGGAAAATAGCGGTGGAATGCAGCAAAGGCTTGTGGCTCACTCCCCTCTAGGGCAGTCAGGGCCATTACTAGGGCATGGGCCATGGTACCACTGGGGTTACGCCCTAGTTGCAGTGCTGCTAACACGTTAGAGGTGGCATCAAACCCGGCTGCAAGGGCGGCACGAGCTGCCCACAGTGCTGCTTGGGGGCTAAAGGCACGCCGAGTGCCAAATTCCAACAAGGTTGCTTGAGGGCCAGCTACATCTCGTAGGCGCGCTGCACGGGTAGCAATTAGAGTTTGGTAGTTAATGGTGTTTAGTAGGTAAGTTTCGACCAGTTGTGCCTGCCACAGGGGGGCTTCCACACGTAAGATTGGCTCGTTAGCAAATATTGCAGTTCCTTCAGGCACTGCCCACACATCACCCGTAAAGGTAGCAGTTGCCAGCAGGGTCCAGAAGCGATCGGGTACATGGTTAAAGATGCCCGTGGCTTGCAGTGCAGTAATATGCTCAGGGCTGAACTGGAGATGGGTCAAATAGTCCAACACTTGCTCTAGCCCCATGGCGATCAGAT
>JANWZG010000635.1 GCA_025054735.1 Cyanobacteriota bacterium
ATCCTAGTCACCTCAATCAGTTGGGTGCTGCCCTAGTAGCTGAACACCTAGCACGAGATACTACTATTCCCTGGTGAAGATCAGGAGACATCCTTAGATTCCAATGGTGATAAAAATTGAATGACCCGGTCGAAGCGGAAATTGTTAATCCAATCAGTGAGGGTGGTTGCTAGGGGAGAGTACATAGGCGGAATTTGATTGACCAGTTGCAAAGCAGCCTCACTATCTAAGCGAGTAGCAACAGATACTAACTTGGTAACCCAATCTGGAGGCATAGCTGCTAAGCAAGTTGCAAGTTCAGGCAGGGGGGCTGCATCGTCTGCTGGTTTTGATACTATTGGCTCTGGGGTCACCTCTGGAGTAGGCGTATCATAAATTAATTCCATCCCCAAATAAGCCGACATTTTTTCAAACAGTAGTCCTTCGGAAAAGGGCTTACGCACAAAGTCATCACAACCTGCTGCCAAACTGCGTAGGCGATCAGACTCGAATACGCTTGCTGTTAGAGCAATAATCACCGTCTTTGGAGGTTGACCATTGGCGGTTGAGGGGTCGGTGGGGGACGGTTGAGCCAGTGATGATGACGAATGGTCAACGATCGTTGAATTATCAGCAGTAGTAGGCAATGGTGGTGTTGAGGCTGACGATTCACCATCACGTAAATGCCTGACCCACTCAGCGATAGGCACCTCGCAAGCACTCCCGGCTTCATAGGCTCGAATGTATTGAGTAGCCTGAAAGCCATCCATGACTGGCATTTGCATATCCATCCAAATCAGATGCGGGTGCCAAGATTGCCAAATCTCGATCGCCTCCATCCCATTCGCAGCATCACGCACATCTAAACCCGGTAGCGACAACAGCTTGAGCATCAGTTGACGACTTTCCCAACTGTTTTCCACTACGAGAATGCGATAGATAGGCTGGTTAGGTGCAAGACCAATCACCTGGCGAGTTGTGCTAAATGTAACTGGACTGCTAAGGGTAATAGGAATGAAAAATCGAAACGTGCTGCCCTGATTAACCACGCTGGTGACCGAAATGTCCCCTCCCATCAGTTGGACAAATTGCTTGCTAATGGCTAACCCTAATCCGCTACCCTGTTGCGAGCGCCGCCCAGTTTCTGTCTGTGAAAAGGTCTTAAATAGCTGATCAAGTTCTTCAGGGGCAATGCCAGGGCCAGTATCTTCAACTTCAAAGTGCAGCATCATTGGCTGGGGAGGTTGCATATCTTCTGATACTAGTGCCGCAGTGTCGGACGAGGGACTATCAGATGTGGAGCTACTGGCTGGTAAACTCTGGTTGAACTGGGTCTGCTCGGTAACTGCTACCCGTAGGATAACCTGACCCTGTTGGGTGAATTTAATTGCATTTCCCAAGAGGTTGATCAGTACTTGCCGTAGTTTACCTTCGTCTGCT
>JANWZG010000636.1 GCA_025054735.1 Cyanobacteriota bacterium
ACCGTTAGGCCGTTGCGTTAGGTTACTTGTGGTTATAGGTTCTGAAACCGATATTTAGCTTGAATTTTGAACCATCGATCGAGACTGGAGTTGTTTCAGAGTGTAGAAATGATGCTTGTTTAAGGTTCTGAGGCTGACAGTTGATTAAGGTTTTAGCACTTCGATCAAGATAGGAGTTTTTCAACGTTGGAAGGCCGACGATCGTTCAAGGTGCTGAATGCGACGGTTGATGAATGCTCTGGCTCAACGATCGAGGCTAGCCTTTTTCAAGGTTGGAGAACCGACGGTCTTTGAAGGTTAGTGCGGTGACGGTTGACTGAGGGTTTTTCTGGGCGATCAAGGTTGGTGTTGGGGAAGGTTACGGAGACGATCGTTTTTGGGGTAGGGATTGTCGGTAAAGGGACGATTCGCAAAGCGATCCCTTCGGGAATCGGCTATGCTATTGATGGTATCTGAGTTGCTCAAAGTCGTTGTTGCTTCTGGTTTCTGGCATAACCCATCATTCCACTGGACAGCCGTGGAAAGGGTGAGTTGGGTTGCAGAGGCGAGAGGAGTATCGGCTGCTAGTGACTTCAGGCCGTTAGACAGACAAGACATGTTGTTTGCTGTATCTAACAATAGAGGAGGAGTCTATATCAGGAGTTCCACAGTGACTAGAGACCTAGATCGTATTACTGTTAATCCACAAGTGTGTCTTGGGCAGCCGACTATTCGGGGAATGCGTATTACTGTAGGATTTGTCCTGAAGTTGTTGGCTAGTCAGTTATCTATTCAGGAAGTTTTAGAGGCTTACCCAGAACTGGAAGAGGAAGATATTCGTCAGGCTCTTAATTATGCAGCTTGGGCTGTGTCTGATCGTATTGTTAGCTTCACCTCAGCATGAGTAGTCTGCGTTTGCTGGCTGACGTTCATATCTCTCCTTTAACAGTTGCGGCTTTAAAGTCACAGGGCTACGACATAGTCCGCACTACAGACTTGTTGCCTGCGACTGCTTCCGATGCGGAAGTTTTGGATCTTGCCAGAGTAGAAGGCAGAGTCGTCTTAACGCAAGACTTAGATTTTTCCATGCTGGTGGCTCTCGGTAATTATGGCCTGCCCAGTTTGATTACATTACGCCTGTCTTCTGCCAAGCCTAACGTAGTTGCTCAAAAGCTCCTAGATGCTTTACCTATTGTGGAAACGGAACTAATAGAAGGTGCAGCAATTACTATTAGCGATGATTCTGTGCGTGTTCGTAAACTTCCAATTCGATGAAGCGATGTCTAATACTATGTTGGCGCGGACGGTAAAGAGGCTATCGGTGGGAGTTCGAGGTGGTTTGCCGCCGCACAACTTCACCGTTAGGCCGTTGCGTTAGGTTACTTGTGGTTATAGGTTCTGAAACCGATATTTAGCTTGAATTTTGAACCATCG
>JANWZG010000637.1 GCA_025054735.1 Cyanobacteriota bacterium
GCGGCGGTTATTGGCCTGCGCTTGGGGGTGCCTGTAATTATCGGAGTGAAAGATGCTACAAAGTCTATTCGCGATGGTGCTATCCTAACGCTGGATATGCAGCGCGGGTTGATTTATTCTGGTGCTGTCGATACTTCCCAAACAGACACAGCGACTGTGTTGGTCTAGGGATTTACCCAAAACCCTTAAAACTCAATTGAGAATTCTATGGCTCACTGGTGGCGGCGACGATCGCTGACTGGATTTTTGGTAGCTCTGGCGTTGGCAGTACTACTGCTCGTGTCTTGGGGCAGGCAGGGACAACTCGTCTGGAGCCAAACTCCCCCCAAACCAGTGACAGCCCTGTCAATCGAACCCTACTTTTACTCGGCTCAGTTTGCCCAGGGGGAAGCTATGCTGCGAGAGCGGCTGAAGCAAACACCTACTGATGACCAAGCCCGCTTTGGTCTAGGGATGATGCAGCTAATGGCCGGGGTAGAACGCCTCAGCCAGTCCCTCTATCGCTATGGGCTGCGCCATAACTGGTTGACTGAGATTTTCCCGATTCTGCGTCTACCAATTCCCAACAACAATCGTCCAGAAACCCTGTCCTACCAGGCTGTTGGTGAGATTCTCCAAACATGGCTGACAGACCTAACCGCTGTGCAAGCAACCTTGGAGCCGATCGTAGACTCAACGGTTAAGCTCCCTCTGCGGCTAGGAGCCTTTCGCCTAGATATCAACAATGATGGGCGTGTGACTGACAATGAATCGTTCCGGCGACTGTTTGAAGTCATTACCCGATCGCGAGTTTCAGACGCTGATGCCCGCGCCTTTCAAATCAGCTTTGATTACGGAGACGTACTATGGCTGCGGGGCTATTGCCATTTGTTATCGGCGATTGCTGAGATTGTGCTTGCCCATGATGGACGCAAGCTGTTTGATGCTACTGCTCATTTATTCTTTGCTAAGCCAGAATCTCCCTACCCGTTTCTCCAGCAACGCGGTGGCCCCTTTGAGTTTACCTCTGACTTCAATTTCTCTGATTTGGTGGCGTTTGTGCATCTGTTGCAGTTTCCTGTAGTGGAACCAGCGCGCCTTGGTTCTGCCCTGAACCATTTGCAGGCAACTCTGTCCCTGAGTCGTCAGTCTTGGCAGGCGATTAGCAAAGAAACTGACAATGATTCCGAATGGCTACCGAATCCTCGGCAAACAGGAGTGGTTCCTGGGGTGCGCGTGACACAAGAGATGATTGATGGCTGGTTGCAGTTTGTAACCGAGGCTGAGCAGTTGTTAGCGGGTAAGGTACTAGCTCCCTTCTGGCGGGGCGATCAACGTAACACTGCACAAGGGGTAAACCTAAACCGCTTGTTCACCGACCCGTGTCCAGTAGATGTGGTGCTCTGGATACAGGGGTCAGCCGCTGCTCCCT
>JANWZG010000638.1 GCA_025054735.1 Cyanobacteriota bacterium
GCCGGTTGCCGCAACTGGAGCGCCTGATTGCGCAAGAAACCTATTTCGTCATCCACGCCCCCCGGCAGACCGGCAAAACCACTGCCATGCTAGCCCTAGCCCAGCAACTCACCGCCAGCGGACACTACACCGCCGTCATGGTTTCCGTAGAAGTTGGTGCCGCCTTCAACCACGACCCAGACAAAGCCGAGTTAGCAATCTTAGATGCATGGTGGGATGCAGCTACAGTATGGCTTCCCCATGAGCTGCATCCCCCTAGTTTGACAGACTTAACCGATGCCGAAAGTGGTAGGTGCATTGGTCATGCCTTGAGCAAATGGGCACAAACCTCTCCCCGTCCCCTGGTCATCTTCATCGACGAAATCGACTCCCTGCAAGATAACGCCTTAATTTCCATCCTACGGCAGCTACGGGATGGCTATCCCCGTCGTCCCAAAGCCTTTCCCCAATCCCTCGGACTGATTGGCCTGCGGGATGTGCGCGACTACAAAGTAGCCGCCAGTGGCAGCCAGCGCCTCCATACCGCCAGTCCCTTCAACATCAAAGTCAAGTCCCTTACCCTCCGCAACTTTACCCAGGAAGAAGTCAGCGAACTCTACACCCAGCACACAGCAGACACCGGCCAAGTCTTTACCCCTGAAGCTCTTGATCGTGCCTTTTACCTCTCCCAAGGGCAACCCTGGCTAGTGAATGCATTAGCCAAAGAAGTAGTGGAAGAGATCGTCCCCGACCCCAGCATCCCCATCACCGCCGACCACATCGACCAAGCCAAAGAAATCCTGATTCAGCGGCGGGATACTCACTTGGATAGCCTAGCAGAGCGACTACAGGAACCCAGAGTGCGCGCCATTATTGAACCAATTCTGGCAGGGCAAGCTCTAGGAGAAGTGCCCATCGACGATATTCAATTCGTTGTTGACCTTGGACTCTGTCGGTTGCAAACCAGTGGTGGTTTAGAAATTGCTAACCCCATCTATCGAGAAGTTCTGCCGCTAGTATTGAGCTTCACCACTAGTGCCTCCTTAGCCGAGTTGGCTAACCAAGACTGGCAAGTTAGATGTCAATCTACTCCTAGAGGCATTTCTCGACTTCTGGCGACAACATGGGCAGCCGTTGATGAAAAGTGTGCACTACCACGAGATTGCTCCCCACATTGTGCTGATGGCGCTTTTGCATCGGGTGGTGAATGGGGGCGGCACGCTGGAGCGGGAATATGCCATTGGCTCTGGGCGGATGGATCTGTGTTTGCGCTACGGTGATGTCACCCTAGGCATAGAACTGAAGGTATGGCGGGATGGAGAAAAAGACCCCCTAGAGAAGGGATTGCAGCAGTTGGACAGTTATCTAGCTGGTTTGGGACTAGACTCTGGCTGGCTGGTGATCTTTGACCAGCGATCGGGGGTGCCGC
>JANWZG010000639.1 GCA_025054735.1 Cyanobacteriota bacterium
GATTTGGCTAAGCGTGAAAGTCGCTTCCGCCGCGGTGAAATCAACCTGCTTAGTTGTTCTACTACCCTAGAAATGGGAGTTGATATAGGTGAACTACAAGCTGTAGTGCTGCGTAACTTCCCTCCTCATGTCAGCAACTATCAACAACGGGCCGGACGAGCCGGACGACGTACCGATGGGGTCGCGATTACTCTGATGTATGGGCAGCGTCGCCCCCACGATCGCTACTACTTTGAACAACCCGATCTTTTGATTGCAGGCAAAAACCAAATTCCGAAACTTGATCCTAGCAACTTCCAAGTGCAAGAACGCCATATTCGAGCCGAGTTGTTAGCAGCCTTCCTGCGACGAGACCAGAAAGGAGCCGAGGAGGTGACAATCGCCGATTTCCTCACTCTGCCAACCGAAGCACCTATCCCCAACTTCAACCCACCCCCAGACTCCTACATCACCCAATTCCAGCATTGGCTCCAGGGAGATGAAGCCCGTGGCTTAGCAAGGGACTGGTTAGAGATCCTGGGTGGATCAGACCGATCGCCTCAGACTGTGTTGCAAGACTTTAGTCAGTGCATGGATGACTTTCAGAAGCAACAGTTACAAGACTATGATGCTTTGGCGAAGGTCTTATCCAGTTTACAACAGCGACTCACAGATCCTGAAGAAACAAAAAACCTGACTAAAATTGCCCAGCGCATAGCAGGCACCCACACGGAACTGAAGAAAGTTGCTAGCCGCCGCCTCCATGATGAACTGGCTCGCGCAAGCATCCTACCAATTTATGGATTTCCGATCGACGTTGTCCGATTAATGACCGCCCAAGCCGAGCATCGCCTAGAGCGCGATCGTCGTCTGGCTTTAGGGGAATATGCCCCCGGTCAGGATGTGGTTGTAGACGATCGGGTGTATACCAGTGTTGGCATTGTCCAGCCCGAAAAACTCGAAAAGCGCCACTACTGGGTTTGCCAGCATTGTAATTACTTCACCTCCAGTCCCCAACCTAGAAGCTATGACCAATGCCCAGTCTGTGGAGCAGCACCCCGTCTTCCCATTGAAAAAAACACTCGCGTGTATAAAATCCCTAACGCCTTCACGACAGATTGGCGACAACCTGCCAAAGTGACTCCCTACATCAAACCTCTGCGTCAACCCACGTCTCAGATTTTTCTGGCCAAAGAGGGTGATAGGGCAGAGTGTTTATCCCATGCTGATCAGCCAGTGCATCTTATCTATAGCCAAGGAGGACGATTTTTCCTATCCAATCAAGGCTCCCTGATTGGAGCACGCGGATTCAGAAACCAGGGATTTGCCATTTGTCGATTGTGTGGGCGGGATCTGACTGAAAAAGCTGGCGAACAGAAGTCAAAATCCCTAAAAACACAAGGGAAAAGTACCTCTTCTCTCAA
>JANWZG010000640.1 GCA_025054735.1 Cyanobacteriota bacterium
GACTACAAACAGTTGCTCTCTATTCACAAACAAACCTTCCAGTGATAGCCGATCGCATCCACACCCTGCGTCAAACCTTGCCGAAACATGTCCGGTTAATTGCTGTCACCAAGCAAGTTACCGCTGACCGGATGCGAGAAGCCTACCATGCTGGTATTCGTGATTTTGGTGAAAATCGTCTGCAAGAAGCAGAAGCTAAATATGCGCAATTGCAAGACTTAACGGATGTTACATGGCACTTCATCGGGCGGTTGCAGCGTAACAAGGCCCGTCGAGTGTTGGATCTGTTTTCTTGGATTCATTCGGTAGACAGTCTATCTATAGCACAGCGCCTTAATCAACTAGCGCAATCCTGCGATTGTCCCCCCCAAATTTGCCTACAAGTCAAACTACTGCCCGATGCCAACAAAGGTGGATGGTCGGTGGATGAGCTACTCAGCGCCCTGCCTGCCTTAGATCAATGTGAACATCTTCGTATCCAGGGGTTAATGGCCATTCCACCCCTAGGACTCTCTGCTGACCAAGTGCTTGCCTATTTTCAGCAATTGCGAGATCTAGCCACAACGATTAACCAGCTAGCCTTTCCTCGCCTTACCCTTACCCAACTGTCTATGGGCATGTCCGATGATTATCCCTTAGCTGTGCAGGCTGGGGCAACTATAGTGCGCTTGGGACGGACAATTTTTGGCGATCGACCCCTATAGACACTAGCAGCATGGCTCTATTACCAGAGTACCTGTCCAAGAAACCATTGATCACTGTGCCAGTTGCATGACTGTTTACCTACTGGAACCTACTACCCTAGACGTAGGTCTTGGGGAATGTAATTGTTGAGCAAATCATCAGCTCGTAGCTAATACGACTCACGATCGCCTGTGAAATACAGTATATTCACTTACTCCAGCTTGCAATATCTACACGCATATTCAGGAAGCAACTGTAGATAATCGTGTAACCATTGCATCTGCTACTACGGGTCTAGCATTGATCACCTGTTTTCCCATCTTCTCCTAGGACAGTTGCCTTCATCAGGTAATGTTCCCAGGGGAAACGTACTGGCTATGGGCCAGTGGCTTTGGTACGGGCGATCAGCGTTGCTAGCTATGGCTGTCATGGTGTGCTAAATCACCACTCGATTTAGAAAGGAGAATCCCTATGAGATCGTCAACTGTTATGCGCTCCAGCACGGCTGTAATCATGGCCCTCAGTGTTGGTGCAGCAGGACTAGCACCGATCGTCCTCACTCGTCCTGCTCAAGCCCAGGTATCTTTCTACGATGTGCCTTCTGGTTACTGGGCCGATGGCTTCATTCGGGAACTAGCTAGCCGTGACATTATCAAAGGGTTCCCCGATGGCAGTTTCCGACCCAATGACCCTGTAACTCGTGCTCAATTTGCCGCG
>JANWZG010000641.1 GCA_025054735.1 Cyanobacteriota bacterium
TTTCTACTATCACCCTGGATTTAGAAGAAACAGCCGTTGCCCCTCTCACCAGACCACGGACTGTGTCCTTACAATTAAGCGAAACCTGGGTAAACTCAACCCGATCCCTTAAAACCGTGAGTGTTGGTTTGCTGAGGTTAGGTATTTGGTGTCTGGTGTACAGCCCCTACCTTGCGGTTCTGCTGGGCATCCTTTGGCTGATTCGCCGTCATCAGAAGCAAAAGTTACCAACCAACCCGTCCGACCAAGCATCGTCTAGTTCATAAGAAAAGCCAGTTAGGGGTTTATTCCAAGTGCAGAATCACCAAGTAGTTAGCCAACAGACTAGTCAACTGTTGAGCCTATTGCAATTAGCTAGTCCAGCATTGCCGATCGGGGCCTTTAGCTATTCAGAAGGAGTAGAAACCCTGGTGCATTGGGGCTATTTGACCACAGCAGATGCGCTAACAGATTGGCTGACCACAGAGTTGCGCTATGGCACAGTTCAAATTGATGGCGCTGTGTTGGGGAGGGTGCACCAAGCAATCGCTCGTCATGACCTGACTACAGTTCAGCGCTGGAACTGCTGGTTATCTGCACTGCGAGAAACCGAAGAATTACGGCTGCAACAATGGCAAATGGGGCGAGCGTTATTGCGCCTCGTGCAAGAGGTCAATTTGTCCAGCGACCCTAGCACTCAACTGGCGATCAATCAGTTGGTTACCTGTTGTGGAGCTGAATGCAATGCAGCAGTAGCCTTTGGAATTGCTGCCTATGCATGGCGCATTGATATAGAACCAACGTTATTAGGCTATCTCCACAGTTGGGCTGCGAATTTGGTCAGTGCAGGTGTGCGGCTGATTCCGCTGGGTCAGACGGCTGGGCAACAAATATTGCTAGATTTACAACCAGCGATCGCGGCTGCCTGTGATCGCTGTCTAACGTTAGCCGATGATGACCTGTACAGTTGTAGTTGGGGGTTATCTCTAGCGAGCATGAACCATGAGGTGCAATACAGCCGTCTATTTCGCAGTTAGGGATTTCCAACAACGCTTAATTGACTTGTATCATCAAGCGCGACCTTACTACGTAAGGCAGATTTCCTATGAGCTATTTCCACATTTCAGGACATGTTAGCGATCGCCCCTAACGACCAGCCAACCATCCTCCATCTTGATTGGTGTCATCATGGCTGCAAACCCTACCTGCTAACGCAATTTTGCAACAGTTATGCAACAGTTAGTGCCTGTAACGCTCAATGTCTGCGATCGACAGCCCCGTTAGTTCACTAATAGCCTCTGGAGCTAACCCCTGTTGATGGAGCCGCTGCACTACCTGGCGTAACTGAGCGATCGCCTGCTCTGCCCGTTGAGCTTCCTGCTCTGCCCGTTGAGCTTCCTGCTCTGCCCGTTGAGCTTCCT
>JANWZG010000642.1 GCA_025054735.1 Cyanobacteriota bacterium
TAACCTGTCAGTTCCGGGGAATATCCACCGCGCGGTCAAAGGGGAAAAAATTGGCACCTTTGTTAGCAACTAATTGCCTAGAACACGCCCTTGCATGGTGAATTTTGCACACACAATAGTAAGTGAAAATAAGTGAAAAGGTTAGGAGGTTCTTGTGAAAATTACTGAAATTGAAGAGTCGATGAAAAAAGCCATTGAGGCTACTCAGCGATCGTTCAATACCATTCGCACCGGGCGAGCTAACCCCGCTCTGCTCGATAGGGTCATGGTAGAGTATTACGGCGCGCTTACACCCTTGAAGTCCCTGGCTAACATTTCTACGCCAGACTCATCGACCATCAGCATTCAACCGTTTGATCGGTCCAGTCTGAACGTGATCGAAAAAGCAATTTCCATGTCAGATGTGGGGCTAACGCCTAATAATGATGGCTCAACTATCCGGTTGAATGTGCCGCCATTAACCAGCGATCGGCGTAAAGAGCTAGTAAAGCTAGCTGCAAAGATGGCTGAAGAGGGTAAGGTGTCGGTACGCAATGTGCGCCGTGATGCGATCGATGCCATCCGCAAGCAAGAGAAGAACGGAGAATTATCCGAAGATGAGGCTCGTGACTTACAGGACAAGATTCAAAAGCTGACTGATAAATATATCGCTAAGCTAGACGAGGTGCTCGCAGAAAAGGAAAAAGACATTATGACAGTCTAGCGAATGCTACAGCACCGTCTCAGTTTTTTGTTACACCCATAACCTTAGACCATAACCTTAGAATAGTACTATTGACTAGTGTTCACAGTGTTTGTATCCACATTGGTTGAACTATTGGCTGAGCTATCGACATGTCCCGATCACGTAGCCTATCGACTACTAGCCCTGACCACCGTACTCTAGACTATGGGGGCAATTATATTTGTCCAGTATGTCGTCATGGCAACATTGCGACCCTGGCATTAATGGATGCATTTGCCTGTAACTTTTGTCACCATCTCTTCACTGCAAATCTAGAGCAGCAGACTCTCCATGCGGCTGACAGTTCTCAACCGATGGCATGGCGTTGGACAGGCAGAACTTGGCGCAGTGTTCATCAGAAAATGGATGACATCACAGGGCTAGTTTGGTTCATAGCGTTGGTACTGATTATTTTTCCACCCGCTATCATCGGTCTCTGTGCCTATATGTTTCCACCAATCAGTAGCACTTCATGGAATTTCCCCATCCTATGGACAGGACTAACATTCTTAGTACATACCAGCCTTGTGAGTTGGCTATTGGTGGAATACTATCAGGTTCCTGCCTATATTGCATTGAAAACCCAGTTGCGGCAAGTTGTGAACTCTCATCGTTAGACCAACTCATTACTCGGATACCTAGTTAACTGACAGAACGAGTAGCTG
>JANWZG010000643.1 GCA_025054735.1 Cyanobacteriota bacterium
GCAGTTATCTTTACGATGACGAAGGCACACCCGCTACAACAACTCAGCTCATCCAAGACGGCGTGTTAGTAGGGCGGCTCCACTCCCGCGAGACAGCGGGCAAGCTAGGAGAATCACCCACGGGCAATGCTCGTTGCCTAGACTATCGCTTTCCGCCCATTGTGCGCATGACTAACACCTGGATTGCACGTGGTACCACACCCGTTGCCGACCTGTTTGCAGATATTGACATTGGTGTCTATGCTCGCAACTGGCTAGGGGGTATGACGAATGGTGAAATGTTTACCTTTACAGCGGGTGAAGCCTGGATGATTCGAGACGGCCAATTAGCCGAACCAGTGCGAGATGTAACCCTATCCGGTAATGTATTTACAACCCTGGCAGATATTGAGGCCATCGGAGACGATTTTTTTTGGGATGAGTCAGGTGGCTGCGGCAAAGGTGGGCAAAATGGCTTGCCTGTTGGTTGTGGTGGCCCTAGCCTGCGACTGCGGAATGTAGTAATTGGTGGTGAGGCAGCAGAATGACGATCGACCCCAACACCATTGATATTGCCCCTCTTATCGACCATACGCTGCTGGTACCTACTGCTACTCCTGAAGCGATCCAACAATGGTGCGAAGAAGCTATTCGCTTTAATTTTGCTGCTGTCTGTGTTTACCCTTGTTATGTAAAACAGGTAGCAGAACTCTTGCACAACAAATCACCCAAGGTGTGCACAGTGATTGGTTTTCCCGCAGGAGCAACCACCTCTGCAGTCAAGCTGTATGAAGCCCAAGAAGCTGTAGAAAACGGCGCAACCGAACTGGACGTAGTGATTAATCTAGGATGGTTGAAAGCAGGGAAGACCAACGAACTCCATCGCGAATTGGCAGAAATCTGCGAGGAAACTGGACAAACCGTGAAGGCAATCTTGGAGATGACCTTGCTAACAGAGCCAGAAAAGCGGCTAGCCGTGGAAGTATGCGCTGATGCCGGGGTACAGTTTTTGAAAACCAGCACAGGTTGGAATGGTGGGGCAACTGTGGCCGATGTGCGCTTGATGAAGGAGGTAACCAAAGGAAAGGTTGGGATCAAAGCCTCTGGCGGAATTCGTACTCATGAGCAGGCGATCGACCTAGTGTTGGCTGGTGCTACTCGACTAGGCACCTCCTACAGCATCGAACTATTGCGTCAGCGAGAGGCGATCGCCACCAACGAGCGATCAGCAACCAACTAAAAAACCCCTGCCAATTTGACAGGGGTAACACCATCTCTCTAGAAGGAGCAAACCCAACACTTACAGGGCATTACCACGAGGTAGAACTTCCTCAGGGAATACAAAACCTTCATGGGGCTGGTCTTGAGGAGCCATCCAAGCACGGATACCCTCATTCAGCAGAAT
>JANWZG010000644.1 GCA_025054735.1 Cyanobacteriota bacterium
AAGACGCTTTGCAATACTTTACACAAATATTCCCAAAGAATCCACTGCAAATTACTCATCGTAGTTACTCATCGTAGATTGTGGGCATTTACGGTTAAAGCATAGTTATTACCAGGCACCCGGAGCACTGCCTAGGTGATTGCGCAGTTAAAACACAACCACAATACGGTAGCTAGTACTAAGTTACTGAGCATTGCTGGGACTCAAGGACAAATACCCGGACTGATCATCGGTTACCCGTTCTAGATAGTGCCCCTCTAGCAAAAATGCTCCCTTCTGAAAGCGTACACTCCAGTAATTGCCCGATCGCTGTCCTAGAACAATACCCTCTTCCCCAAGCTGCAAGACAGTTGGAGGTCGCAACATGGGCATTGGGTCAGCCGTTTTCACATAGGTAGGCATAAAGATCAGCCGCACTCGATCGCCTACAGTCCACTGAACTGAGCATGGTTCTGACATACGTAATACCAATTTCCTTGAAATTAACTCCACAATGCTAGCTGCTGGTTATTACGAGCTAGGTTGGTGTTACCAGTGATTTGTAATGACAATACAAGGAGCAAATACAGAAGATTACAAATTCAGGAAATCAAATGTGGTATTCAACAAAAACGTTTAGAACAATCTCGTAAGCCAAACCCCTCAGCGTTGAGAATCTGTCCTCTCTTGCTACTTACCCGCCATCATGCTCGACACCAACAGCTTACAAGCCTTATTGTACAAGGTAGCCATCGGGCAACTTGTTCACTTAGAACTCCAAAAAGGAACTTATGCTAACTCGGCAAAGGTTAATAGCTTTGCTAAGGCAGGTAAGTCAATAACGATGTCTTCCCACATGTAACCAAGGTCAGTATAGTCACCTGGTTCGCGCTGCTCTGGATTTTCTCCCAGTAGGCAAAAGTAGCGTAATCCTACCTGCTTACTAATGAAACTGTAATAGGGAGTTAGATAGTTACGAGACAATAATTCCACTACGCAGGTGCCAGGCTTGCAGAAGACAATGTTAGTCAACCCACTGCCATGTACAGCAACTACAGCTGTGGCTTGGCTCATGAGAGCTACTTGCTCTTGAAATGGCATGGATTCTAGCTCAACGGTGCAAAATCCCAATGTTTCTAGGTAGGCTATGAGAGCGGCCTCATTGATAATTTTGCGGGTAGCTGCGGCACGACGGGTAATGTAGAGCCGAGCAGGTGGGTTGGGGCCGATCGCTGCTGCTATGCCATGGGGTAGAAACTGCTGCCGTAAAAATCTGCAACTATCTGGTGTAATGCGGCTAGCTAAGTGGGGAACTAGCAGTTGCCGAGCAGTAATGTAGGGATAATCAGTATTAGCTATGAGCTTATGGGCAGGAATCTGGAGCAGACTTAGGGTTTCTCGTT
>JANWZG010000645.1 GCA_025054735.1 Cyanobacteriota bacterium
TAGATAAGTTTCAAGCTGTGATGACTAGCCATCAGCCTGAAATCCTAATCCACATGGCAGCACAACCGTTGGTGCGTTATTCCTACCAGCATCCGGTAGAGACCTATGCCACAAATGTGATGGGTACTGTGAATATCCTAGAGGCAGCTCGCTATACTGATAGCATCCGTGTTGTGGTTGTAATTACAACGGATAAGTGCTACGAAAACCGGGAATGGGTCTGGGGCTATCGAGAGAATGAGCCAATGGGTGGCCGGGATCCCTATTCCAGTAGCAAAGGCTGTGCTGAGTTAGTGGTTTCCGCCTATCGAGAGTCGTTTTTTTCAGCCCAGGAGTTCGATCGTCACCATACAGCCGTGGCTAGTGTGCGGGCAGGAAATGTAATTGGGGGTGGTGACTGGGCACTTGATCGTCTAATTCCAGACATCATGCGGGCTATCCAGGCTGGACAACCAGTGCTGATTCGTAGTCCCCATGCTATCCGCCCCTGGCAACATGTGCTAGAGCCATTAAACGGTTATCTAACGTTGGCGGAGCGTTTATGGGAATCAGGGCCTGAATTTGCCGAAGGGTGGAACTTTGGTCCCGAAGATAGCGATGCCAAACCCGTTTCCTGGATTGTTGATCGTCTCACCAAGCTCTGGGGCGAAGGAGCCTCGTGGGAGCTAGATCAAGCCCATCATCCCCATGAAGCTACCTATCTGAAACTAGATTGCTCTAAAGCGAAGTCGCGGCTGAATTGGTACCCCAAAACTTCTCTGGCAACTGCGCTGGATTGGATTGTTGAATTCTACCGAGGTTATATGCAACACCAAGACATGCGCCAACTTACGGAATCACAAATTGCTCGGTTCCAAGCCCTGGAATCTCCTGCTACCGCCGAAATCACTCCAGTACCATCCCTAACCTTGGCCTCCTAATTATCATTGCGACCGAATTACCACTATGCTCTTTGAGGAAACTAAGCTCCACGGAGCGTTCATCATCGATTTAGATAAAAAGTCCGATGCCAGGGGTTATTTTGCGCGGGGCTTCTGTGCCAAGGAGTTTGAAGAGCATGGCCTAAAGTCCACGATCGCCCAGTGCAACATTTCCTTTAACCACAAACAGGGCACGCTACGGGGAATGCACTATCAAGTGGCCCCTGCCACTGAAACTAAACTGATACGATGCACCAGAGGGGCAGTCTACGATGTCATAATCGACTTGCGGCCTGACTCTCCGACCTACCTTCAGCATATTGGCGTAGAGCTAACTTCAGAGAATGGACGCGCGTTATATGTGCCTGAGATGTTTGCCCATGGCTATCAAACCCTGACGGATGATGCTGAAGTCATGTATGCAGTCAGTGAATTTTATACCCCTAGTTGTGAACGGGG
>JANWZG010000646.1 GCA_025054735.1 Cyanobacteriota bacterium
GACTATATCCCAAGCCTAGAGGGGGCACTAACTGATTTGACTGGTTGCGGATAGAACAGTTCCCATTTGGCACCCTTGTTAGCCATCACGTAGCTAGCCAAACCATGCTTGAGCAGTGCTTATAGGACTTGTAGCAGCCTAGGACTTTCCTAAGGGGGTAATAGCAAAGTGATTGAATAGTTCCAGGTTCTGTCCCCATAGTCAATACCCTTCACTAGTTCCCGCCTGATAATTTGAGTATTCCCATCTGGGGGGCTAGATCTCTATCGTTAACATCAAATTGCTCGTGTGCCCATTCCAGCGATGTACGGCATAATAAAGCCTGAATGGTCTAACAAAAGGGAATTAACGGTTATGATTCTTCCTGGTTCTGCGGTGCGAGTAATTAACCCAAACGATACCTACTATGGGTTTCAAGGCTTGGTGCAACGCATTAGTGACGGCAAGGCCGCGGTCTTGTTTGAAGGGGGAAATTGGGATAAGCTCATCACCTTTCGCCTAGGGGAATTGGAAGCTGTGGATGCAACTGCTGGACGCAAAAAGGCTAAGTAAACCCTCAATACTACCCATTCGCTATGCGCTTGCCTTTACCGCAATTTGCTGCTCAATCTCGCCATCCTCATCACTTTGCGGAAGTGATCGAGACAGCAACGACAGAATTTTTAGCACAATGTCTGGAGCCAGAGGATCTGAACTATGCAGCTATGCCACCCTTTGGTAGTTGGGTAACAGCGGTGGATGAAGAGTCGGGCAATGTGGTCTATGCAGTGGTGTATTATGCTACGGCTAGCCCGATCGACTCGGTGCATCGGGCACGGGCACTGGGTTTATCGTTGGCAGAGTTGCGAGATCAGCAACCTCAGATCTTTGCCATGCTCAAGACAGAGTTTCGGGCGGCGATCGTGGGCTTTCGCTCTGCTAGCGATGGGGCACTGTACCAACATTTGCCCCCACGCCCACCCCAAGTTCACCAGGCAGTCTATCGCTGTCAACCAGAGGAGATATTGCAATTTACAGATCAGCTTGATTTTTTGCGGGTTTTGCTCCAACTTCCCGGTGCTCCAGTAGATGCACTGACCGCTGCGGTTGTGCGCCTTGTCTACCAACTGCGGCATTTGGATCGAGCTTGGTTGGTGCAGGCTGGACGCTTTCTTAACTTGGTGCTTAAGGATGACTACGATCGGCTGCAAGTGATTCTTAGCCAAATCCACCCCTAATTCCTATGAACTTTTGCAGTGATAATGTCACAGGTGTTGCCCCAGAAATTCTAGCTGCGTTGATAGCCGCTAACGATGGAGCAGCCATGCCCTATGGTGCCGACGACTGGACCCAACGCTTAACTACTCGGTTTTGTGAGTTATTTGAGCGGGAGGTAGCT
>JANWZG010000647.1 GCA_025054735.1 Cyanobacteriota bacterium
CCTCTGGTATTGCCAAGATGCTAGTTTGCTTAAATTTTAATGTAAAGAGTTGTCTGTCTGCGTCTGTCACCCACCAGTTGAAGCAATGGATAAGGGGTATAGATTAGCTAGATGCCACCGACAAAGCAACCCGGATTGAGGAGATTACTCGGATCAAACTGGTATTTTAGTCGCCGCATTAAGTCTAGTGCATTACCATGATAGCCCCATAGATCACAGTCTTGTTTGAGGGCGATCGGGGCTTCGAGGATAGAGAGGTAGCCACCGGCTGCCTGACAGTAGGCTCGGATTGCCATGATATCAGCGATCGCGACAGACTCTGCCAACCGTAGCCAACCTGTGCCACTAGCTGCATGAATTACAGCTCGACTAGCCGGTAATGCTGCAACCTGCCTCAACAAGCTAACCGCTTCAGTAGATCGAATGCCGACCTTGCAGAGTAGGGTTGGTGGAGTGGTTTGTGCCATGGCCTGTTGACGTTGTTGCCACCACTGCTGGTCAGCTTGATTACTAAGGATTTGATGGGTTAATCCCAAAGTATCAGCAACCGCAGAGACCCGATCGCTCTGCTCAGTCACACTGGCAGAAAAACCTTGAAACCTTACAGCTAAGCCAATATCTGTTCCTAAACCGAGGGACTTAGCCAGGTCAGCGGAGAGTAAATCCACTGCGATCGGGGTCAAGGCCGACCCCACCACCGTGCGACTAGCTTGGGCAACGCTGTCAGCATCTCCTACCAACAGTACAGTTTGAGACGCTTCAGGCAACGGATAGACCCGAAAGGTCGCCTGGGAAATAATCCCAAGCGTGCCATAGGAACCAGTAAACAACTTCATCAGATCATAGCCTGCCACATTTTTCACCACTCGTCCCCCCGCTTTGGCAAGTTGGCCATCACAGCGCACAATAGTGATGCCTAGCACCAAATCACGAATGCCACCATAGCGATGGCGCAAGGAACCCGTAGCTGCCGTTGCGATCGTGCCACCAACGCTAGCCTGTTCACCATACAGTGGATCCACAGGTAACCATTGTCCTGCTTGTGCCAGGATTGGTTGCAGGGTTGATAGTGGCATTCCAGCCTCCACAGTGACGGTCATATCCCCGACAGCATGATCCACTAGGCGATTGAGACGTATTGTGCTGACAGCAACCTGAATGCCCGATCGCAACCCTCCCCACGTCAGTTTACTGCCGCTACCCATAATTGCCAGGGGCCAACCTTGGTGGTGAGCACAACCAACGACTGCGGCTAGCATCTCTGGAGTCGAGGGATACACAATGCAGGCTGGTTGAGTATCAGGGGTAATGGCCTGCTGGAGCCTACAGGCTTGTT
>JANWZG010000648.1 GCA_025054735.1 Cyanobacteriota bacterium
TCTACATCTCCAATTTCGCTGATTTGTGCCCGCCGAAAGTCTTCTTTGAAGAAAGCCCCCTCAATTTTCTTTTCCATTGCCTTGGAGATATTGATGCCATTATGGTCAAAAAACTCCACTAGCAAGTGATCAGAGCGATCGGGATGAATGCGGACATGGATGCCACCAGCCACCTTGAGGGTTGAGAGAGCAGTCCGGGCTAGGGGAATAGCTGTTGCCTCTAGGTTTTGTACATCGACCCCAACGGACATTAACCCAGCTACGAGCGATCGGGTTACCATGCGAGAAATATTGCGTTGATCGCGAGAAACTGTAACGCTACTGCCTGCTTTGAGAGTAGAGCCGTAGGCTGCTCCTAGCTTGACCGCAAATTCTGGGGTGATATCGACGTTGGCAAGCCCCGACACGCCTCGCTGTCCGAATAGGTTGCGGTGGGCAGCATGTCCCCAAATTAGGTTGATATTGAGGGTGGCACCAGCTTCTACTTGCTTACTGGGCCAAACCCGCACATTGGGATTAATCTGGGCTTCTTCACCAATGGTGCACAGTGACCCAACTACGGCTCCCTCTAGCACATGGGCACGCCGATCTACGCGAGTGCCCCGCGAGATTACACAAGCGCGCAGGTGGGCCTCTTCACCGATGATGGCACCATTCCAAATCACAGGCCGTTTAAGATCAGCATCGGCTCCGATCGTTACGTTATCCCCAATTACCGTACCTGCACTAATTTGCACCCGTGGGCCAATATGACAGTTACTCCCAATCAACACGGGGGTTTCAATCTTTGCAGAGGGATGAATATAAGTATTCTTGCCTATCCACAATCCTGGAATTAAGTGGTGGGTAGCGGGTAGCTCTACCGTGCCATGAGTTTGATGCTTAGATTCAGCATGGGTAGCGTACAACTGTGACCAATGACTAGTCACATCGGCATAGGGAATATCTAGCTTAACCTTCTGCATGAGGCTATCGTAGTTGGCCTCACGGTAAGCATTCAGATGTCCTACATCGCACCAATAGCCATTAGTGACATACCCATACATTGGTTCATTTTTTTCTAGCAGCAGAGGAAACAAATCTTTAGAAAAGTCGCTCTCCTCATTCGCAGGCAAGTAGTGAAGCACGGAGGGTTCCATGATGTAAATGCCAGTATTCACAGTGTCAGAAAATACTTCACCTGTGGAGGGCTTTTCCAAAAATCGGCAGATGCGATCTTGCTCATTGGTAATCACCATGCCGAACTCAACCGGATTCGGTACCCGCGCTAGCACAACGGTAACTTTGGCTCGCTTGCAGTGATGAAAGGCGATCGCTGCTGTCAAGTCAACAT
>JANWZG010000649.1 GCA_025054735.1 Cyanobacteriota bacterium
CGTAATACTACACAGGACAATAGCCCGTAAAGAGAGAATTTCTTCGATCGTGTGAATCGCCTCACTGATGGCATGGGGAGCATCATTAGTTTCTGGCGGGTCATTGACAGGGTGATAGACAGCTTCAATCTCACGGGCAATTTTCACCATCATTTCCACTGCCTGCACTGGGTATTTACCTACCGCTGATTCCCCTGAGAGCATAATGGCATCAGTACCGTCGAGGATAGCATTGGCAACATCACTTGCTTCGGCGCGGGTAGGACGCGCGTTTTCAATCATACTTTCTAGCATTTGCGTCGCCGTAATTACTGGAATAGCATGGCGATTGCATTTTTTGATAATTTCCTTTTGCGCTAGGGGCACTTTTTCCGGGCTGAGTTCTACGCCTAGGTCACCCCTAGCCACCATAATCCCATCGGCAATGTGGATGATTTCGTCGAGGTGGTGCATCGCTTGGGGCTTCTCAATCTTGGCAATCACAGGCACATCGTAGCCTAGGTCTTTAATTCGCTGTTTCAGGGCAGCAATATCTTCGGCTTTGCGCACAAAACTCAAAGACACCCAATCCACACCCTGCGCTAAGCCAAATTCCAAGTCCTGCAGGTCTTTGGGAGTCATGGAGGGCAAGCTGAGGTCAATATCGGGCAAATTCACACTCTTACGGCTTCTGAGCATGCCCCCCCGTACAACTTCACAGACAGTGGCAGAATCCTTGGTGGCAAGTACCACCAGTTCCATCAGCCCATCGTCTAGGAGGACACGATTACCAGCTTGCGCCTCTTTTGCCAGCAGAGGATAATCAATGGGAATAGTGTTTGGCTCCTGTCGCCACTCTGGCAGGGGAATCAATTCCACCGTTTCCCGAATGGCTAGGGGAATGGGGTCTGGCAACACCCCCACACGGATCTTTGGACCTTGCAGGTCTTGTAGGAGGGCAATAGGCACATCCAGTGCTTGGGAGATACGGCGGAAGCTAGCGACAATCTGGGCATGATCATCATAGGAACCGTGGGAAAAATTTAATCTAGCGACAGATAAGCCGGCCTTGATCAGTTCCTCGATGGTCTCGGGTTTGTTGCTAGCAGGTCCGATCGTGGCCACAATCTTCGTCCGTTGGGGTAGCATGATTTCCTCTCCATTCCCACCGCTGATTATAAGAGGCAGGTAGGAATTACTACTGGAAGAAAGTCTAAAATCCCCCCGATCTGCTATTATATTTTCCTACAGGGGGCTATGGCGCAGTTGGTAGCGCGTCTCAATGGCATTGAGAAGGTCACCGGTTCGAGTCCGGTTAGCTCCATGGGGCAAGCTGGGAGCGGAAAGTGGTAA
>JANWZG010000650.1 GCA_025054735.1 Cyanobacteriota bacterium
GCGCACATACATCGCTGGAACGTCTATCATCGGCTCCAAGAGCTATCAGTCCCTTGCTGGTGTGCGATCGGGCAACCCTTGCGTGTTGTTATTGACGATGCCTCCACGCTGCTCTTAGTGTGGAGTGTGCTGAAAAGTTGCACAGCTTCCCGACAAGTATGTCAAGGATGGTTAGAGCATTGCTGGCAGGCTTCAGTGTAGAAGCGGGTGCAGTGGGGTATGATATAGCCCATTACTCTATTGCCCGTTGTACTGCTACATGGCTCTTCAACTCCAAGTATATATTCCCCCCCATCCGCTGATTAAGCACTGGCTGGGCGTTGCCCGCGATGCTTCTACTCCTACTACGCTGTTTCGTACGGCGATGACAGAACTGGGGAGATGGCTAACCTACGAAGCCATGCGAGGCTGGCTGCCAACCTTAGACACGGAAGTTGCTACTCCGTTGGCTCCCTGTCCAGCAACGTTCATCAACCCAGATGTACCGATCGCTATTGTCCCGATCTTGCGAGCGGGGCTATCTCTGTTAGATGGTGCCCAAGCATTACTGCCGTTAGCATCGATTTATCATCTAGGGTTCGTGCGTAATGAAACTACTCTAGAAGCAAGTTGTTATCTTAATCGCCTGCCGGAAACATTCCCACCTGAAACACGAGTATTGATCACAGAGCCGATGTTAGCTACTGGCGGCACTATTATGTCGGCAATGCATGAGTTGACAAAGCGTGGTGTTAATCCAGCTTTCACACGCATTATTTCAGTCGTGACAGCACCCGTCGCGTTGCAAAAACTCGGCGCTACCTATCCAGAACTGGTGATTTATGCAGCCGCAACTGATAATGTGGTAAACGAACACGGGTTCATTGTGCCAGGGTTGGGGGATGCTGGCGATCGTACCTTTGGCACCTAGACTCGCCAATAGTCATCACAAGATTAACAAGAATTGGCATTGTTTCCGACAAGTTGCTGTAGGCTGAAAGAGATAGTGAACCAAACATTCTCAGTTGGGTAGTGATGAGTAGTGGTCAAGACAATTTTGCAGGTGGCTTTTTTCTAGGTGCGATCGTTGGTGGTGTGGTCGGCGGTGTGGTTGGCGCATGGTTAGCATCATCTTGGTCAGATGAGCCGTTAGATGCAGATATATCCAGCGATCGTCAGCAGTCTTTAAGAACCTCAACAGAATCAAAGATTGAGATAGCACGGCGGGGTTTGGAAGACAAAATTGCTCAGTTGAACAATGCCATTGATGATGTTCGGCAACAACTTAGCAACGTCAATGGCTCTGGACAAGACGATGGTGAGCGAGCTTACATCGATGAGTAACACGT
>JANWZG010000651.1 GCA_025054735.1 Cyanobacteriota bacterium
ATTTTTTGTGAAGAAATAAAACTTGTTACCGTCAACATCAGCTAATTGCTGATTCGCAGCTTAGTGCTTTGCAACGGGCCTAGGGAGAACTAGATGTGATGCGAGAGACGGCCAAGCAGTGACAGGCTGCATAATCCCTGAACCGACTCTAGAAGCCACAATCCTGTGAGCACAAGAGCCACAGGCTACTGCCAAGACCCAAAGAGACATACCTCGAAGAGTCCTAGCAGGCTCAACGGCTTATTACAGCAAGCAGTCAACCAGTTGCAAGTGTAGGAACTTTACAACTTTGAGAGGAACCAATGCGACGATGTAACACCAGCTTAATCAGCCTAAAACCGTACCTCCGAAGCACTTGTCAACCAAGTTAACGGCGAAACAACTATCGCAAAGTTCACTTCTAGAGGGGATTTCAAGCTTTGATGCTGAGTCACAGCTTCAGGATTACCCCCATCAGCCCTAAGTTAGCCAGCAACAATTCAACTAAGTTCATCAATTATTATTGTTAACAACTGTAACATTTCTGAGAAATCTTGTATAGCCCTCTTCAGAAAATGTATAGGTTCTGAGGTTAATCTAAGTAAGCAATAAGCTACCGACAAATCCCATTCCAGACTGCATCTTGGACAACAAAATTCAGCTTTTATGCGACTATCCTTTGGGATGCCCCGTCGGAGTGTAACTTGTAACAACTCGTCCCACACCCCTAAATTGACGGTAGTAGGCTTGACTAATAGGATCGCCCTCCTCGGAGAGAACATCAATGCCGATGCCGTTGCGTCCTTGATCTAGGCCAGAACTGTGGATATAGTGCCCACTTCCTAGATACAGCCCCACATGGGTAGCTTTTTGAGAATTCCCAAAAAAGACTAAATCTCCGGGTTGAGCCTCTGCGATCGCTACAGCTTGAGTAAAGGCTTCCTGTTGATAGGCATCTCTTGGTATTCGGATCCCTACACTAGCAAATGCAGCTTGCATTAGTCCAGAGCAATCGTAGTTAGGAGCAACAGTGCCACCCCAACGGTAGTGATTGGGTTGGGCCATGGCTGCTTGGGTAAATGCAATTACATCAGGAATGGCAGCTTGAATGTCAGATGCAGTCCAACTGGGTGCTTGGTAGGTGGTAGTGGCTGGTTTCAGCCATTGGAGACTGTCGATCGTTATCCATCCAGGATAATCATCCTCACAAAGGAAAACTAATAGTGATGAAGCCTCAGCAGTTGCTGTGGTAGCTGGCAGTGGTGCAAAGCGGAGGTGACGACCTGATGCTGCTTGGGTTGCTAGGCGATCGCAGGTTGCAGAGTCGTACAAATCAAT
>JANWZG010000652.1 GCA_025054735.1 Cyanobacteriota bacterium
CATCGCCAATGGCAGCCTTAGAAAGGCCCCGATTGTAGTAGGCATCGGCATAATTAGGTCGCAGGCGAATGGCTTGGTCATAGTCAGCGATCGCCCCTCGGTTATCACCACTCTGTTGCTTGTTAAAAGCTTGCCGGAAGTAATCTTCAGCACTGAGAGACTGGACTAGCAGCAGAGTTGAGCTGTGCTTGGAAGCAGGAGCATTATAGGCAACAGCTCCCAGTGCATAGGTGAAAATGAACGAAGTTGTGACGACACCTGAAAGCACAGCAAACCATGGTGATGGTTTTTGCAATCGTGGGGCGTGATCACGGGTATTAGCTGGTATCAATGGTGACATACTCATTATATTGTTGTTAAGTGTCATGGTAATCTGAGTAGTTGACGGCAATGTAATTAGCTAGTGCCAACTCACTAAAGGGCAGATCGCTTAGCAGGTGTCAGCCTATCAACTAAGTTCTCATCCATCTACTGGATGATTCGACTCATACCAAGATAACTCACAACTCATCTCTCCTGCTGTAGAGATACCTCCATAATCTGCTGCCAGACTCCAGTTCGGAATTGGGGCTGTATATGCTGGATTCCTAAAGCTGGACTTAACCATTCAGGGACTGACTACGCCTTTTCGTGCAGATAGGCGATCGCATGACGAGACACGAGCACAATCTTACCAGCAGCATCTGCTACGCCAATATACAGAGGATCTTGCCAGCGAATTTGACCCGTCAGCTTTTCATTGGTTGTAAGCTGAAACTCAATATCTTTTTTCTCACGGATATAACCGCCAATGATGCGAACACTTGGCAGGGCTGTATCTAGTTCTACGCTCATCTGTTTTCACCGTAAATCTCTATGACCATTGAGTTTAGCAAGTATCAGGGACTCGGCAATGATTTCATTCTGATCGACAATCGCTATCAGGCAACTCCTTGTCTCACTCCTGAGCAAGCCACAGCCCTGTGCGATCGCCATTTTGGCATTGGCGCTGATGGCGTAATCTTCGCCCTGCCAGGACAAGGCGACACCGACTATGCCATGCGGATTTTTAATGCCGACGGTTCAGAGCCAGAGATGTGTGGTAACGGCATTCGCTGCTTGGCGAAGTTTCTCACCTACCTAGAGCAATTAGATGGCAAGCCAGACACCAACGATCGGCAATTACGCATTCACACGTTGGCAGGGGTAATGGTGCCCCATGTACAGAGCAATGGTCTAGTAACAGTGGATATGGGTGTGCCCCGGCTGTTAGCTGGAGAAATTCCCACAACTTTGGCAGCGGCTGAGGAAAAGGTTGTAAATCAGCCCT
>JANWZG010000653.1 GCA_025054735.1 Cyanobacteriota bacterium
GACCTACTAGCTTACTCTGGCGTAAACAGTGGGGCATCATGTCTGCCAAGGGCAGATGGGGGGCTAGAGAACTAGTAGCTACTGGCTGGTACTGCCCATCCTGAAGTTGGTTGATTTGCAGGGTTTCTTGCTCAAACCGCCACAATTCAGGCACACCCAAGTTTTGATAAATCTGGGGATGGGTGCGGGAAGTCACATCAATTTCAATGGCCAAGTCAGGAGGCGGGTCAATGGCTAAATCCAATCGATCCTTGCCCCGCACTGCCGCCTCATGTTGGATGTAGAAGCAATGATCGGGTTCTATTCCCTGCTGCATCAGTTCGTTTTTGAAGGTAGTTGACCCTAGGCACCAAAAGTCAATATCGAGTTCTTCCAGAAGTGCTTCAATTAGATTACCAATCAATACTTTGTTCACTTCGTGTTCTGGAAGGGGAGCCATAATTTCTAATACACCTTGGTCATAAGCAACTCTGGCTGATCGATGGTTACCCAAGTCTGCGACGATCGTCTCAAATTCTTGCCAGTTCACATCCTTGAGCAACACCTTTTGCCCCGGCGGAACCATGATTCGGTTTAACTCCAGCAGCATAATGGCACCTCACCAGCAATCATGACCTTGGAACCCTAGGCTCCAATAGAGCTACATTTTAACCCGATTGCAACTACCCAGGCAGTTTGCTCCTACCCTGTTGACACCCATTCGTCAGCTTTTCTAACTGATGCCTGTATACTACTGCGGAGAGTTAGCCGTTAACTTGCAACCTATCAGAATTGCTCAGCTAAATCAGGAATAATCTTTACCAGACTAGATACCACTCTCGCTAGCCTATCGAAGCTAATTTAATCCACTGACGGTTCGGCAGCCCCTGCCCTCTACCCTGATTACCACTACTGGGGAAACAGAACTGTCGGCCATTCCACCCGTAGCCCTGGCAGCCATCTTTTTTCGTCAGATGTATGTTTGAAGTAGACGATCGAGTCTGCGACTCCATCACCCAAGGTAAGGGCGATCGCACCTCTGCCTCCCGCTTTGCCAACTCCCAGGATTTTACCTTCGCCGCTGATGGCAAGGACTTGTAAGGCAGTAGATTGGGCTATGGTGCATCAGCGCTAGAGGTTTGTGCTGTCAGCCACGCTTCTAGGTCAGCCATTTGGGACAAGCTGGGCAAGGCTACTGGCAGGGCCGCCAGTTGTGCTAAGGATAGCTGCTGCAATGTCAGTCGCAGGTCAGGGGGCAGGTCTCCTAGCTGGGTAGTGATTTGCTGGGTAAGGCAATCAATCTGGGTGGCAAGATTGTGCAGCCATTG
>JANWZG010000654.1 GCA_025054735.1 Cyanobacteriota bacterium
GCCATCGACAAGAATATCTCGAAAGGTAACGTTTAGGTCAGCTATGACCGACTTGGGTAACTCGGTATTGAGCCGTAGCAGTAGGCGATCGTAGATGTATCGACAGGAGTGGTACACCCGATAAAACTGGGCAATTGTGGCGCAGGCCACTTCAGTGCTATTGGTGATGCGATAAAGATGGGTGTCTTCTCGATTGATGAGCCTACGCTTCAACAAATGTTCACTGACGTAGGTGCTCCATGCATCCCAATAGTCATTACCAGGGTGGTTCATAAACACAATAGGTAATGGCTCCGCCTTGCCAGTTTGAATTAGGGTTAAACACTCAAACACTTCATCCTGGGTGCCAAAACCACCAGGAAATGCCACGATCGCGTCACTCTCCTTGAGCAAAAACAGTTTGCGGGTGAAGAAATATTTGAAGCTAACCAGGCGATCAGGGCTGACATAGGGGTTAGATTCCTGTTCAAAGGGCAAGCGAATGTTCAAGCCAATTGACTTATCAACCCCAGCACCCCGGTTTCCAGCTTCCATGATGCCCCCACCAGCACCTGTCATCACCATAAAGCCCTGTTGAGCTAATTGTTGAGCTAGCTCGACTGCCATTTGATAGTCTGGTTTGTCGGCTGGTGTACGAGCTGACCCAAAGATCGTAACCTTGCGAGTATGTTGATGGGCATAGAAGGTCTGAAACGCCCCCTCCATATCCAAAATAGAAGAGGCTAAGATTTTCCAGTCTAGCCGTTCAATATGCTCGCTGGACATCCGAACGATCGTACTCAATACCTGCTTAATCAAGCGTCCATGGGCATGGTGCGGCAGTTGGTCAATCAATGCCATCATGTCCGATCGCAGGCGTTCTAGTTCACTCAATTCCATACCTAACTCCTGTCAACCATGCATACGCTTGCGACAGAGCTGATAAAAAAACCCAGACTCCTCAACAGGAAACCATCTGGGATCAGGCAGACTATGTCACTTTGGACTACTGGAGAACTATCTAGACCCACCAAGCTAGCACCAAGTCGCTACCTAGAGGTGCTTTTCGAGAGTATTTGACAGCGTTGTCTTAGGTACAGCGCCTACAACCATATCAACACGCTCGCCACCTTTGAAAATCATCAAGGTTGGAATGCTGCGGATACCGTACTGAGTTGCAACGCTAGGATTTTCATCAGTATTCACTTTCACTACCTTCACCTGACCAGCATATTGTTGAGCAATCTCATCAACAATAGGGCCAACCATTCGACAAGGCCCACACCAAGGTGCCCAAAAATCCACTAGTACAGGAACGTCACTTTC
>JANWZG010000655.1 GCA_025054735.1 Cyanobacteriota bacterium
CGTGAACCGACTGCTGAATGATAACTGCTCAACTATAGTACATAAAAACTATGTTTACTAGACCAACTGGGCAGCACCACTCAGAACCCTATCACCTGATACTGAATCCTTGCTATAGTAGTACCTCTGTAAATTCTGGGGACGCTGACCATGAGGAGGCACTGGCACTTTGTCATTTCGTGGGTCATAGTTTTCATTGTTACTTTCGGCAGTTTTATCATGGCTGGAGCGGTGTGCGCTGCCCCAGCTATTCCTCAGCCACTGTATCAACATCGGCTAAATCACCATCCAGATGGCATCGGTAAGGTGTACTTTGGGCGCGAGATTGCCCAAATAATGGGACATCAGGGAGCAGGTTGGTTAGAGCGTCCCAGCCGTTCGTTTGAAGAGCAGCCCATGCAGGTGATCGCAGCCTTGGGGTTACGGCCTACGGATGTAGTAGCTGATGTGGGTGCAGGTACTGGCTACTTCAGTGTTCGTATGAGTCCATTGCTGCCAGAGGGCAAGGTGTTGGCGATCGACATCCAGCCAGAGATGGTGGAGCTACTGACATTTCACCTGCAAGAGCGGGGCATTACAAATGTAGAGCCAATTCTGGGAACTGCTACCGATCCAAAATTGCCGCCGGAAGGTGTGGACTTGGCGCTAATGGTCGATGCTTACCACGAGTTTGAGTATCCCTATGAAATGATGCAGGCAATTGTGCGATCGCTGAAACCAGGTGGCCGGGTGGTACTCGTGGAATACCGAGGAGAGAATCCTTTTATTCCGATTAAGTCTCTGCACAAGATGACTCAGCGCCAAGTCAAGCGCGAGATGGCGGCAGTAGGGCTACGTTGGGTAGAAACCAAGAATATCTTGCCCCAACAGCACATTCTGATTATGGAAAAGCCAGTGCCAGCAGCCACCCAACGGATAACTAGTGAACTATCAAAGTTGTAAACCTGGGTTGATAGGTCATCAGTGCTCAAAGACTGTGTGTCAGTTATTGACGATCTTTGCAGAAGTGTCTTTAATGGGGGGTTGATTGTGTAACGCCAATGTTGCCGATGATGGTAAACCATTACTCCATGCAATCAGATACCACGTCCAAAAATCCGATTACGACTTGGCTGGGGACAATCCTGGCAAATACAAGCCTTGCAATAGCCGCTACATCGTGCCTCACTTCGTCGTTACAGGCAGCACCAATGGTTCTAGGTGTTGTCCGTAGCACGGATAACCAAGCTGAATGGCAACAGATCAACAATCGCCTGCAAGCTGCTAATGTCAACTACTTGGTGATTGATTGGCAACAGG
>JANWZG010000656.1 GCA_025054735.1 Cyanobacteriota bacterium
CTGTGCCATCCGCCTCCACCGCCAGACCCGTCGCTTGGGACGATAACCCACTGCCCGTCAACAATTGAGGCAAAGCAGCCGGGGAGAGGGGAAATAGTGCCGCCTGATGCTGTCCTGCAATCTCTAAACTCAACAAACTACTGGGCTGTGAGAGACGTACCAGGGAAGAACCCGGAACTGCCAACAGGGTAATGCTGCCACTGGGAGCGCTCAGGGTGCCAGTGTTGATCACGCTGCCGCCGATCAAGTTCAAGGACTGTCCGGGATCGACCGCTAGGTTGCCTGCATTGATGATCCCCCCTGCCTGCCTTGAAAAGGGGGATTCTGACTCCAATAGCCCCCCCCTAGCAAGGGGGGGTTGGGGGGGATCAATGCTAAAGCTAAAAGCAGTGGGATCTCCCAGTAAGGTTGTGTAGTTGTTGGTGCCAAAAGCATTCAACCAGTTGTCGGTGCCAAAGCCGATGCCAATGGCGGTGGTGGCGGTGAAGCTGGCAGGGACGTTGAGACTGGCGCTGTTGCCGAAGATGATCCCCGCAGGGTTCAGCAGATACAGGTTGGGGGTGCCGCCCGTAACTTGCAGCAAGCCGTTGATCACGGAAGGGTCACCACCGATGACGCGGCCGAGGATGTTTTGCAGGTCTGGGGTGGCGAGGAAGGTGGCGATTTGGTTGGTGTCGAGTCCGAATTGTTGAAAGCTGTGGAACAGGTTGGCTCCAGCTTGGGTGCCACCGTTGATCAGAAATTCGTTGCCGTTGGGAGTGACGATCGTCCCTGTGCCATCGCTGGCAGGGGTGATAGGTTGGGCAAGGGCAGGGAAAGCTAGCAGCAGTCCTACACTGGGCAAAGAGCCAGCTATAAACCTAGATATGAACAGTCTCTTACTATGCATGACTTGCAAAGAATACACTTGTCGAGGGAAAACATATGGCAACCAGTAGCCAAGTAGTAAGCAACTAACTAATCTAGGAAGCTTTGTAGTTGGACTGAGAGGATAGCAGTATCTAGAGCAATCCTACGTTTAGGACTACATCCTAAACTATAGGTTCCCGTGTTTAGTAGATGCCTTAAAGAGCTATCCTTCACTAGCTTTAGCAGCTAACGTTATAGATATGAAGACTATTGCGATACAATCTGCTTCCACAAGGTGTAGAAACCTCCTGGGTATATCAATTCTCCAATGGCTAGTGACATAACCCATTAGGTTGCAGTAGCGACTTAATCCTTACTACGAGCTATCCGTAGCCATTATGGAGAATTGGTATTAAATCTATATTGGGTGACTGTTGGGTGCGTAGTTA
>JANWZG010000657.1 GCA_025054735.1 Cyanobacteriota bacterium
AAATTGCTCATCTAGCGTTCGGTGGGTACATGCATAGGGTTACTCTACAACCAAAGCTCCTCGTGCTGGCGCTGAAACTGAGGGTGGTCAAGGATACGATCGTGCATCTCCTTGGCTACCTGTTCAACATCTGACTGCACAAATAGCACGCCACCAGGCACCAGATGCTGTGCTAAGGTAGCGACCATATCTGGTTGCACAACCCGACGCTTCCCATGTTTCCGCTTGAACCATGGATCTGGAAACTGAATGGTGACTCGCTGCAAAACACCGGCAGGCAAGGTACTGAGGAGAACTTTTAGGGACGTATTGACATTGCAGAACAGGTAATGCAAGTTCGTTAACTTGGCCTCAGCTATCCAGCTATTGGCTTGGTGTACTAACGGCTCTCGAATCTCTAACCCTAGGAAATTCCATGTTGAATCCAGAGTTGCCATCTCTAGCAAAAACTTCCCCCATCCACAGCCAATATCGATATGTAGAGGTTGGTGGAGACGATCGTAGATCTGTAACCAATTTGGTGGCTGTACAGGCTGCCGATATTTTTGACTGAGAGGGTTAACGTGCTCTCGGATACGAGTAACAATTTTCTGAGGCATGAGTGCTAGAAATACTGAAACAACATGGTCAAAACCTTACGTGTGCTATTTTTCATCCTACAATCTCAACACCAAGATGTAGGTAATAGGCTGCTCTCAAGCTTATTGGAGATTCTATGCTGAAATCGATTCGGTGGTGGTCAATAGGCTTGTTATGCACAATTTTCATCACCATTGTGACTACTATTCACACCTTCCCCATCTGGTCTCAACAGCCCAAGCCACTGACTGTAGACCTTCCGAAACAGGAACTAGCTAAGATTGTGTTGCAGGAAGCTGGCATTGCTCAGAGATATAATCTATACCTAGGCAATGCTATTGACATGACTACAGCACCAACTATGAACCGGACATTGATAACGTGGTTGCATTCGCTCTTGAGACGAGAGGCAGGATGGCACCAAGTTGAAGCTGTCTATGCTGCTAGGTTAACGGATACTTTTTCAGAGACAGAGCTAAACGAGTTATTAGTGGTGCTGAAGCAGCCGATCGTTAGAAAGCTTTTACAAGCAGAGTTGAATGCCTACGTTGATGCTGGAGAAACGCGGCGTAAGCTATTTAATCAAGTTTGGGAAGGTTATAACTCTGGGGTGTTTAGTCCACCAGCCAACCTCTTGCCGTAGACAGCACAGCCAGAGTTGCCAACCCTGCTAATTGCAAAAGTGTATAGGTAGCTACAGCTATTCCTTT
>JANWZG010000658.1 GCA_025054735.1 Cyanobacteriota bacterium
GCCTCTGCTAGCGGCTGCTGTGCTGCTTGCAGACTCTGTTGCGCTTGCTGCAAGGCTGCTATCTCCATAAGCGCATTACTCAACTCTTGACGAGATAATGGTGGCAACGATGCCTTCAACAGGCTATCAATCTCCTCTCGTAGGAGCGCAATCTCCTGCTCTAGTGCTTGGTTATTAGGCAAATTTGCAAAGCGCTGCTGAAGTATCCGCAGTTGCTCTTGCAGGGTTATGATCTCGGTAGCTGGTGCGGCTGCTAAATCTTGAAGGCTAGCTTGGTGCTCATCTAGCATGGCCACAATTTTCCCTAAGCTAGATTCCACATGGTTCATGCGATCATTGCTTACCATGTCTAGCAAGTGGGTGTTGACCTCAATCAACGAAGCTTGGAGGGCAGGCACTTGCTCTTGCACACAGAGCACATCCTGTCGAATTGATGGAATAGTTTTCTCTTCCAGAGCCGTCAGCCGATCGTGCAATGTCGCTTCTACCTCGTTGATTGCTTGTTGAGCCTGGGCCATAACGCCCTGGGTAGCTGACTCTAGGGCAACTGCAAACTCATCAGGTCGAGGCATCGCCAGCACACGTTGCTGCATGGCACAGCGAGCTTGAACTTCCTGCTCAATGTCTTGGTTTAACCGATCCAGCGCCGAAACAACCTCATCGTTCACTTGCCCGTCTAACCGACGACGATTGACCAAGTTCAGAACCAAAGCAACAGACAGGGGCGCAGAGGCAAGGGCGGCCTGCTGATACAGAACGGATGCTACGGTGCCTACTCCTGAACCAACTAGTGCAAGATATTCTAATGTTTCAACCCAACGATGCTTATTCACGCTGTTTTACCTGGTGGATGCATGTTTACACGGCCATGACTATGGTGGGGGCGATTATTGCCAGCAACCAAGCTGCTTGTGCTTCCTTTTTCTGAAGAACCAAGGGGCCATCAGGAAATCTCAAACGAGTCTCTCGTATTCAAGGTATCCTTGCTGACTTCACCCCTAGTGATTGCATCTGGAATCATCTTGTCCGAGAATAGAGGAAATTGGCTGTGGATAGGGATACTGAAGCACCATGACTGACTTAAATAGCACCTTGCCTACTATCTATCTAGGGTTGTTCTTAACTCTGTTGTCTGGGGCGGCTTGGTTTGTTGTGCAGCAGGTGTTGCGTACCCGCCAAACCGAACTCAAGCTCTCGGCACTGCAAAATCGCCTATCTAAGGAAAAAGGCACGCCTCAAGAGTATTACGAACTGGGCAGCATCTACCTCAACAAAAAACTGTTTG
>JANWZG010000659.1 GCA_025054735.1 Cyanobacteriota bacterium
GGATCTGATCCGGATGGAATGCAGAATTATGAGTTTCAAAATGTTCCACAGCTTGCACAATATCAGCCTCTGTTTGTCTGGAAAACAGGACACCTGTAGCCTTGTCAGGGTAACGTTGCAGGTCACGTACTGTTTCTTGGGTACCACCCACTCCGTAGGCAATTACTGGAGTGCCGCAGGCTTGGGCCTCTACCGGAGCGATACCAAAGTCTTCACAGGCAGCATAGACAAACGCTTTAGCGTGGGCCATGTAATGGGCAACAACGCTGTCAGGTTGCCAACCCAAGACTTGGACATTTGGACGGGCGATCGCTTTAATCAGGGACAAATCTGGCCCATTACCGATGACAACCAGTGGTCGTCCCAGTTGGTTAAATGCTCTTACAATCAGAGGAATTTGCTTATAACCCACCAGTCGAGATACGGTGATGTAAAAATCTTGCTTGGTGTGTTGAAGTGAAAATCGGCGGGTGTTGACGGGTGGATAGATGACCTTAGCGGGACGACGATAGCAACGCCAGATGCGCCGAGCTGTATGGGATGAGTTAGCAATGAAGTAGTCAACGCGATTAGCACTAGTGACATCCCACTGGCGTAGACGATGCAAGAAATATCGCGTGACGATGCCAGGAAGTCCGCGCCCTAGACGGCTAGTTGCCAAGTAGTCGAAGGTCAAGTCCCAGGCATAACGCATGGGAGTGTGGCAGTAACAGACATGTAGCTGTTGAGGGCTGGTTAAAACGCCCTTAGCAACAGCATGGGAAGAGGAAAGAATAATGTCGTAGTTGCGGAGGTCAAGCTGTTCGATCGCCAGAGGCAGCAGTGGTAGATATTTCTGTACGCCATTACGGGCTAAGGGAAAGTGTTGCAGAAATGTTGTACCAATCGAACGCCCATAGAGATAGCTATCTACATTGCTCGATTCAAAGTCAATTAGGGCGTATAGATCAGCATTGATTCGGTTCAAAATTGCTGCCACTACTAGCTCTGAACCGCCAGTAGCCTTTGGAGTCAACCATTCATGAACCAGTGCATATCTTGGCGACAATTGGCTCAGAACCTGTCATCTACAAAAAACCTACAATAAATCGGCTGGCTGCTCAGAGCCAGCCTACACTAGCAATTAACCACGTTCTACTCTCAATTGGAGGCAATAGGTTGCGCGTTCCCACACGTGCAACGAAGAATTACTGTCTCCATGTTTAATAGTAGCAAGGAACACAAATTTTTTGTCATAAAAATTAATGCTCTAATGGCATAGAGAACAATCACGAAATAACAGA
>JANWZG010000660.1 GCA_025054735.1 Cyanobacteriota bacterium
GATTTGAGATTCCCATTGGTTTCCTAGCGGGCTTTACAGAGAGCGATGAATTTGCCCGCATGAAGTGGGAGGTTTACGATCGGCAAATTAAGCAAAAGTTGTTTAAGTTGGTCAATCCCCTCGATCGAGTCGGTACAGCCTCCACCAGTTAAATATCTCGACCCCTAGCTCGGCAGCAGTTATCGCAATGCCCACAATGCATCATCTCCGCTGCTTGGATAAAGCCAAAACTGTGGAGCAGGTAGCGCCAACGACACTGACGAGTGCGCAGATAGGCAGTCATTTGTTGGGCAGCTTGGCTATCTAGCTTGTCTAGAGCTACTCGCCGATCGGAAGTAGATAACACATAGTGAAAGGGATCTTGCCAGTGGAGCTGACCGCTGCCCTGGAGCCAAGACAGGGCTAATGCTCCATCTTTGAATTGGCGGCTAATGGTGCTGATATCTCCCTGAGGTGGCAGTTTTGTCGCTAGTTGTTGAGCTGCACGACGTTGAGCTTTCAGCTTACGCTGAAAGAATCGCTGCCGTTGGTTGTCCGACGGATCAAGCCAGCCTGTGGGTTCACTGACTAGAGCTACTGCATCCGATCGCAGGCCATCGCGTCCAGCCCGCCCAATTTCCTGCACATATTCCGACAGTAGTAAGGGCACATGGAAGTGTATTACCCAACGTACATCGGGCTTATTGATCCCCATGCCAAAGGCGCAGGTGCAGACCACAAATTGCAACTCACTGGCGAGCCATGCCTGTTCAATCATCCGGCGTTCGGGTGCGGCTAACCCAGCGTGGTAAGCAGCCGTTCGATAGCCCTGATTAGCTAGCCATAGGGCCAAATCTTCACTGTCTTGGCGGGTGCGAACGTAGACTAAGCCGGGTTGGTCAGAGCGAGCACGCAGAGCATGTAGCAGGTATTGTCGTCGCTGCCGAGGCGTACAAACCATACGGATACTAAGGTACAAATTGGCTCGGTAGGGGTTGAGACGAAAACACTGGGGTTGTTGCAGGCAGAGAATGCGCTGGATTGTCTGTTGGGCACCGGGATCAGCAGTGGCAGTGAAGGCAGCGATCGCAATTCGACTCCCCGCAGGCTTCATTTTCAGCAATGCCGGTCGCACAGCCCCCAGTCGATAATAGGCAGGACGAAACGTATCTCCCCATTGCACTAGACAGTGAGCTTCATCTAGAATTAAGCCATTGATAACTAGGGTTGGCTCACAAAGGCAATCCCATACCCTAGGGTTCAACAATGTTTCCGGCGAGAGGTATAGAAGTCGAAAGT
>JANWZG010000661.1 GCA_025054735.1 Cyanobacteriota bacterium
GATCGGCATAGCAACTAGGTAACCACCAATACCCCACAGCAACCAAGGACTGCGCCAATGGAGTCGGAACCAGTCGGATGACAATGGATGATAGGGTTTGATTGACCCGTATAGGGTGAGTAGCCCTGCTAGCGCCACACCGATATAGTTGATGAGAATCCACAAGGCGCGATCGCGCTCACCAAAACTGGATGGGCTAATCTGAAGCACGCTAAACAAAGCAGGCAGAAGTAAGTAGGGAATGAGAAATTGTCCTAGCCAAAAGAACCCCAGGATGAACACTTGCCAGACCACTTCTCCATCCCAAGGTACTGACCAACCAGACATGTCTAAACTAGCCAGCAGAGAGGTTTTGCCCTTGAACAATGCTTGCAAAATGAGAATCAGCAGGATGCTACCCCCTACAATCACGCCTATAGACGGAATTACTGCCAGCGTAATCAAGCGAGTCATTGCTTGTTGGGCCTCAGTTTGGGCTGTGGTTTGCAGATCCAGTAGGCGATTAGTCTGTTGGGTCACGTTATAGAGCCGAGCTAGTGCTTGATAGCGAAACCAGCCCGTTAAGTTAGCTTGCAGTAGTGATTCTGCCTGAGGAACAACATCAGGAGATTCCTGCCACAAACCAGTAAGCACCGATGCCGTTTTTATCAGGGCATTGGGAGGTAGTGGCTCTAGAGTTTCTAGGGTTTTCCAGGTAGTGATGGCAGCGGATATGGCCTGTTGTTGGGTTTGCAGAATGCCAATCCGTAGAGCTAACCTTGCTTGCAAGTTGGACAGTTCGGATTTAGCCGCAACTTGAGGCTTAACTTGAGATTGAATTTGGCTGGTCTGTTGGCGAGCTTTCTCGTAATCTCGCAGGGCAGCTTTAATAGGATCCTTACCCAGCAGGGCATTCTGAAACTGTTGCACACTGGCACTGGTTTCACTGTCTAGCAGCGATGCTTGCAGCAGTAGGTCGGTTTGACGTAGCTCTAGTTGGCTCTGAATCTGGGGTTTGCTCCAGCTTTCGATTAGGGAGTTGCCCATAATAACGATCGCAAGCAGGGTAAGCAAACCTAACAACAGGCGTTTTAGTGTCATGGTGTTCTCAACGGCATGGATACCTGTTTAGATGGTTTAAATGGTTACTTTTGTCCAGGCTAGATAGGGCAGGCGATCAGCTACAGCACGAATTTGATCAGCCTGAGCAACTAGTTGCCCACAGGCATCCCAGGTGCCTGTCATCAACATTTGACGAGACCCCTCTGGCATGGTTACCGCTATGCTCATGTCA
>JANWZG010000662.1 GCA_025054735.1 Cyanobacteriota bacterium
GGTGCTCCTCCCAGTCCTGATTTAGGAGCGCCTACACCTCCGCCCCAACCAACTCCGATGGCAGTCGAGCCATCGCCAGCCCCTAGTCCAGAGCCAATAGCTGAACCATTGCCTATTGTCTCAGCCCCAGAGGGCACAGGCAGCACCTCAGCGAACCCCTTCAGCGACCCCTTTGCTGCGACTTCAGAGCGCTCTACATTACCATCAACCCCAGTTGATGACATGGATCCCTTTGCCAATCCGTTTGCGGTGAGTGCATCAGAACCTACACCATCATCAACGCTGCCATCCTCTTCAGATCCCTTTGCAGATCCCTTTCAGGTTAGTGCCAGCCCTCCTCCCAAAGCAGGCAAAGCGCCACCATTGCCAGTTGCGCCCCGAATTGATGACGATAACACCACGTTTTTAGCGGCTGAGGCCGAGCGTCTGTTCGCGGAAACAGAAGCCATATTGTCCACCCCAACCGATGAGGACAATAGTGATTTTCTGATGGCGCAGGCAGAGAAACTGTTGGCTGAAACGGAATCTTTGGCTGCTCCAGCACCGTCCCCGCCGATCGCCATGCCTGCTGCATCACCACCTACCAGTGTGGTTCCACCTGTTCGAGCCACTTCAGACGTAGGAGAGGCGATCGCTCCTCAGCACGTGTTAGAGGGTCACAGTGCCAACGTAACGGCTGTCAACTTCAGCCCAGATGGTCAATTTCTGGTCAGCAGTAGCGGTGACGGCACCATCAAACTCTGGCAATGGAGTGCTGAGCGTGCACTCAATACCTTCACTGGCCATGAACAATGGGTTTCTTCAGCGGTGATTACAGCGGATGGACGGTTTGTTGTCAGTGGTAGCTTTGATGAAACCATCCGCATTTGGGAAATTGCTATTGGGGAGGAAATTTTTGCCACGGTTGGGCATAAACAGGGTGTAACTGCCGTGCTGACCTCATCCGATGGCAAGCTGATGGTCAGCAGTGGTCGTGATCAAACCATTAAAGTTTGGGATTTAGAGAATGGATGGGAATTACGTACCCTCAGCGGCCACACTGGCTCTGTTAGCTCCTTAGCGATGAGTGCAGATGATAAAACCCTAATCAGTGGGAGTGATGATGCCTCGGTGATGGTGTGGGAGCCAACCTCGGAAAAATCACGCCATACCCTGCGGGGACATGCTCAACGCATTTACACAGTAGCTGTGAGTGCAAACGGTAAGCTAGCGGCGAGCGGCAGTGGCGACAAGACTATCAAAATCTGGAATGTGCAAGCTGGCAAAGCAG
>JANWZG010000663.1 GCA_025054735.1 Cyanobacteriota bacterium
GTCGAGTCGTCGTCCTCCAGGGAAGTCGATTGTCACCTGGGCAATGCCATGGCGATAGGTAGGGGGCAATGTGATTAGCGATCCTTCCTGAAGGGGCAAGATGATTACTGAGTCAGCTTTTTCCACTCGCCAATATTCCAACTGTTCGCCGTCTGGGGTTTGGCAATGTTCGCCCACGATCGTGAGCCAGCGACTGCGTAGCTCTAAGAACCGATCTTGAACATGCCAATTACAAGTCATAGTAGTTACTGGCAGGGATGGAATTATGCCTATTCCCTCAGGATAGGGGCGCAACGCACTGGAATCCCGGTTTGTTCCGTAATAGCGGTGGCGAACTGGTGCAACCTAGCATCAGCAACAGGCTTAAACCACAGGGCATTGGGGGCAGTAGTGAGATTCTCGCGCCCTGCCAATAGCCGTTGCCTGGGCTTGGGGCGAACTGGACGGTTGAGATAAATTACATCGGGCTGCCAAGCCGACAAGTAGTGGATGTAGGTACGTTGCTCTTGCTCTGACCACGGCGCTACAATCATCGTTTGCAGGCTCAGCTTGCCGTGATAGCGTTGCCGAAACTGCTGAATTCCCGTGCAGAACAGTGGCCAATCGATGGGGAAAAAAGGCCGAGAGATACGCTGGAAGCGATCAGGCGTAACAGCATCTACTTTGACCGAGACTTCTGTGGCTGCATATAGCTCTTGTTGAACACTGGCATCCCTTAGCAGTGTACCGTTGGTCAGCACAATTAACGGGCGATCGCTCATGGATTGAATTTCTGTCAAAATAGCCCCTAAATTAGCTGCTAGCGTCGGTTCACCGCTACCACTGAGGGTAATAGCATCAATGGTTGACCAGTTCCACCCTAATAGGGCATCCATAATTACCGCTGTAGGCACAAACAGTTGGCGGGTGATACTAGGGTGCTCAATGTTACCTAACTGACAATAAACACAGTGAAACGAACAAGTGGAGACTGGGCCAATAGCATCGATGCCTAACGATCGGCCATAGCGCCACGACTGAACAGGGCCATAGACAGGGGAAAAGGTCTGCATCGTCATGGAGAGTTACCTCCCTAGGCATCTCACAACACCATTATATCAATTCTGGTAATTGGGCTACACATAGCTCCGCCCTTAGACGATTAACTGGAGTTGCGAGCCATTGGCCGTTTTTGTAACCTCAATCCGCGTCTGAAATGCATCCCGAAACTTGGGAACGTGGGTAACCATCAAAATGCAGGCAAAATCTGGTGCAATTGCCTGAATAGC
>JANWZG010000664.1 GCA_025054735.1 Cyanobacteriota bacterium
GTCCTGCACGTTCAGCCGGGGAACCAGCTTCCACAACTCGAATGATCAGACGATCATGCTCAGGGCGCAGTGATACGCCCAAATAAGGGGGGTGGTTTGTGACATCCTCTGCATCCAGACAGAGGCCAAACGGCGCTAGATACTGGTTGAAGGGTAACTCCGTTAATCCTTGCACATAGTGGCAAAAGAAATCACTAAGGTCAGTTTCAGCCACAGCTTCGATAGTCATCTGTAGGTCTTCTGGCGTAAAACCCACTTCCGGCTGACCAAACTGCTCCCACATACGACGCATCACATCATCCAGCGATCGTTGGTTGTGATGGCGCTGTCGAATCAACAAATCCAAGAGCAACGAGACCATCTCACCTTTAAGGTAATAGGACATCTGGGAGTTAGGACTGTTAGCGTCTTGGCGATAGAGCTTGATCCACGCATCAAAACTAGATTCACTCAGGGGCTGCACTAATCGACCGATCGTGGTTTGATAGCGAGTGATTTCCTTACTGAAATGCTGTATCAATGTCACCACATCGTAGATTCCAGCTCGGTACGGCATCACGCCATCGTAATAGCTCGTAGTGCCTTCACTAAACCACAGCGAGGGTGTGTAGTTCTCTTCGTCATAGTTAAAGGTTTCCAACGCCTTGGGGCGAATGCGCTTGACGTTCCACAGGTGAAAAAACTCATGGGCAACCAACTGCAAAAACCGATTGTACTTATCAGCAGCACGAAAATTAAAGCGGGGATAGTTGAGAGAACAGGCATACTTGTGTTCTAGCCCTCCGTTGCCTTGGGATGACAGATGCAACAGGAAGACATAGCGATCGTAGGGCAAGCCTCCAAACAACTCAGCCTCTGTTTCAATCACACGGCTAATGTCGGTTATTACTTGTGATGGATCCAAATTACCCTTGCCATAGATAGCCAACTCATGGGGCTTACCCAATACCTCAAACTGGAGCAGTGTATGGGTGCCAATCTCCACAGGGCTATCCACTAGAGTATCGAAATCTGGAGCATAGAAGGTATGGGCCGATGACACAGGTGGATGAGACAATGCCCTCGCTAGAGGAGTGGTAACGCGCCAATGGGGATAGGGAGGTACGATCGTCAGCGTTATGGGTACTTGCTCAAAGCCTGGCAAATAGAAAAATAAGGCTGCACCATTAAAGTAACCGTGGGTTTGATCTAGATGGTTTGTGCGCACGGTTAGCTCGTTAGCATACACCCGATAGGTCACAGTCACCGTAGCCGGTACAGGTGCATCT
>JANWZG010000665.1 GCA_025054735.1 Cyanobacteriota bacterium
GGCCATTCCAGCCAGAGCAGATGTGTTTGGTGAAGACATTACTAATGGGCTGCCCTGCCTACTGCTGAACTTCAACCAGCGGGATCTAGGTCGTTTATATCAACTCATCAACACTATTAATACTGCCGTTGAGCCTACTACCGACAGTCTCTCCCATCCTGAACTGAAGTAATCAACCAGGATGGGCTAGGGTGTTGCCAGCAAGTGCACTGAGTTTTCCCGCTTCCCAGAGTCTCCACGAGAGATCCTTCAGGTTAGCTCTGTCACCTTCGTCAGGGAACAAATTTATCTTGCAAGGACTAAAGAGGCTAGAGCGACAGCACAGCCAGTTGAAGTTGGTACTGTATTGTATGAATCTGCTACAGCATGAACCTGCTATAGATTGGTTTGCAAGCCAACACGAACAGTCATCCCTGGCTGATAGATGCGATTTACCTTCTCGTAGCTTACATCCGTGAGGTTCTCGATGAACAACACTAGCCCTAAGCCTGAGGTCAATGGCACGCGGACATTGAGATCTAGGTTCAAAAACGAAGGCGAAAAGTCTCTATTAGAGACCCCAGGGCTTGTGAATAGAGCACGGCGAGCACCGCTGTTGTAGTTGGCATAGAGATTAACTTGCCAACCTCCTGAGTTATAGCCAATTCCTAGTTGGGCTACTGAAAAGGGTACTGTACTCAGTTGCAAACCAGTTTCGACACCCGTAGCAATGCGGGCATCGGTGTAGGTGTAGCTGAGGGTAGTTGACCATTCAGGCGAGAGTTTCCAGCGCAGAGCTGCCTCTAGGCCATTGGTGTTCACTAGGCCAACATTGGCCCATCGCCCAGCTACAATCGACAAGCGATCGTTGAGGCTATTACCAAAGTAGGTGAATTGTCCTGTTAGGCCAGGGGCAAACTCTACATCTAAACCTGCTGTCCAGGCAGAGCCAGTTTCTGGCTTAAGGTTGGCGTTAGGTAACCAGTTGTGAACGGTATCAAACACATATAGTTGATCCAACCCAGGGTTGCGTTGCACTAGCGCCCAACTGCCGCGAAGGGCAAGGGTAGGGGTCGCTGCCCAACGGATGCCAGTGCTAGGGGTAAGGTAGTTCCCAAACTGACTATTAAAATTCTGTCGTAAGCCCACATCGAGTTGAAGATCTGGCGTAATTTTCCACGTATTCAGGGCAAACAGAGCCAGATTAGTACGCTGCTGGCGTTCTATTTCGTTCAAGCTACTCAAACTGGGCACTGTGCTGAAGGCATCTCCAGTTAGGTAGGAGT
>JANWZG010000666.1 GCA_025054735.1 Cyanobacteriota bacterium
TGAAAGCAAATGCCGCAATCAATACACGTCGCAAAGTCAATCCAATACCAATCGGTGCCTTTCACATTTTTGCCAGGGCCAGGATGGATGCACGCAACTGGACAGGCATCTACACAATCCGCAACGCCTTCACATGTGTTAGTGACGATCGTATGAGCCATAGGATCTCTCGCAAATATCAGTATTCATTAACAATTAGCAGCAGTAACTTAATCGCACTGCCGTTAGCATCTCACCTCAAATCAAGTCTAGTTAACTTAATGCAGCCCAATCTTCGGGGGTAAAGGTTTTTAAGGATACGGCATGCAAGACACCCGTATTCAGCACCTCACCTAGCGCCTTATACACAAGCTGATGCTGCTGAACTCGTCCCTTGCCCGCAAAGGCTGACGATACCACAATCACCTCATAGTGCTCCCCATCTGGACTCATAGCCTGCACCTGAGCATCAGGTAAGCCAGACTTAATAATCGCTTCTACTTGCTCAGGACTGACCACAGAACTACCCTCCCTCGAATGTAATTAACCCTAGGTATTCAGTAAAACGATAGCTCAGACATTTCTGAAATAGCTGCCCACCCCGCGGGAAGCAAGCTATATTCCCCAACCTCTTCTCCCAAAAAGGGATAAGGAGAGCTAGATTGAAGTCCTTCTTCCTTATTATTGAAAGAGGGATTCAGGGTAAGGGCGCACGCTAACGGTATAATGCGAGTTTCCAGTACATTCACAAAACTATCTGGAGTGTTGAATACAATGTTAAATCCCAACACTAACTATCTATAAGTCGCTATGGAGTTTGAGACGTGCTGCTGCTAGAGGGAAATGGAGAATCGACAAAGCCTAGTTCTAAAAGCTGTTGGTAAGCTTTTTTACCCAAGTCACGGGTAGGTTGTTGGCTACGAACAATTTGAACTAAGAGAGGAACTGCCAATTCAGGTTGATTTTGTGCTCGATGCACCAACGCTAGCTGGTAGGTGGCATCATCACGCATCTGTGCTGTTTCTAACGCTTTGCGACGTTGTGAGTCAGCAACTCGGTTATCAATACCAGTAAAGCTTCCAGCCAAGTCTTGATAGAAATTAGATAACTGGTTAAAGACTTGACGCGCTTCTTGCAGCTTTTTCACAGCTAAATCGTAGTTCTGATTAGCCACAGCCTGGTTTGCTTCAGCCATTAAGCGCTGACCACCAGCAACGCTCAGGAGACTAGCATCCTGTGTAAGGGGGCGCAGATCATTTACATCGCTGGGCTGGG
>JANWZG010000667.1 GCA_025054735.1 Cyanobacteriota bacterium
GTTATTAGCTATCCACAATGGCTACATTGAAAACTTTCACCACACGCTGTATCGCCCGATTCGTGACCAACTAGTGGATGAAGTCTACCAAACCTTGCGCGGCAGCACAGACTCAGAGCATATCATCGCTTGTTTTGCTAACTATTACCTGACGATGCCTGCCCTGTCCCTAGACCAAGCCCTAGCGAAAACCTTGTATACCATAGCTGACCTAGCAGCACACTATGAAACAGGTCTATCTGCCAATGTGATAGTAAGCGATGGACAGCAACTTGTGGCCAGTCGATTTGCCTGTCGGGGAGACAGTTCCACCTTGCCAGCACCTTCGCTCTACTGGCTACAGGATGCACCCCAATTTCCTAAAGCCGTCCTAGTTGCCTCAGAGCCTCTGTTTGAGGGCAACTGGCAAATTCTGCCAGAACACAGCATCATACACATTGATGCTGATCGCAGGCTGCATATCTTAGCTCTCTAGACTAGCCACAAGACCTACTAACATTCAAGGCTAACTTCAAGGCAATGCAGCCATCAAATCTTAGGTTTGAGGATTGGTCGATAGGGCTGGGCACGATCAGCAGGCACTAAGCTCATCACTTGAGCACCGTAGCGCATAGGTAAACCTGTGAAGATGGAAATGCGGCGGTAGGTCTCAAAACGAAATCCTGGGTGATGTTCTACTGTGACCTGTTCAAACTCACTGCCTAGCAAATGCTCATACTTGGGAAAGTAGACATCACCGTCGTAATCACCCTCTACCAAGGTGAGGTCTAAAACATCAGCTAGGGGTAGTGCTTGGGCATAGATAGAAGCACCACCAACAATAAATACCTTATCTTCGTCTTCGACTTCCCTAAGAGCAGCCCAGAGAGACGGTACAAACCTGAGGCCAAGGGGATAGTCACGACAACGATCGGCTACCTGATAGTGCTCTGGGTGTTGTGTGATCACAATGTTGCGGCGCTGTTGCAATGGGCATTTCTCCAAATCTTCTGACCAAGTTTTGCGTCCCATGATCACTGCATGCCCTCTAGTTAAAGACTGAAAGCGTTTTGAGTCTTCTGGAATGTGCCAGGGCACTTTGCCATGACGGCCAATCACACGATTACGTTCTGCCAACGCTGCAATAATGACAATTTCTGGCATTTTCATAACACAGGTAACTCCAAACCGAGGTAATGCTTAACGACTAACTTTCTAAGGTTCAGCCTAAAGCTCAGCTACAGATGACGATCGCAC
>JANWZG010000668.1 GCA_025054735.1 Cyanobacteriota bacterium
ATAATGAAACGGTAGTGCCACAGGCAGTTGTGAGGCATAGTCAAATGGTACAGCTTGGGATGTCGTGGATTCGGATGGCATCGTGGGCAGGGCGATCGCTAGCAGGGATAGCGTTGACGACTGCTGTGGTCTGGGGGGGAGTCTTGGGTAGAGCTAGCCATGCTGCTGAAGATAAGCAGACCGAAGTCAAGACAGGTCAACTGGGGCCAGTGCAAGCCCAGGTAACGGCAACCCGTGATCCGGACGCTGGTATCTGTGCTACGGCTGCCCAACTGCGGATTTTGCGATCGGGTCAAGTAGTCCATGAACAGAGCCTCAGTCAACTAGATGGCTTTTGTAACATCATAGAAGTAATGGTCAAGAATCTAGACCTCGATGGCGAGCCAGAGATTATTGTCGATAACTTCAGCGGTGGTGCCCATTGCTGTGTCTCATCTTGGATCTATCACTACAACGCCACTGCCAAACGCTATGCATTCACTCGCCATGACTGGGGCAATGCTGGGTATCGCCTCGAAGACCTAGAGACATCATTGTATCGTCCGAGTGATTTGGGTCGCGGCCAAGTGAATGGACTGGAGTTTCGTACCCGTGACGATCGCTTTGCCTATGCGTTTGCGTCCTACGCCGGTTCCCTCTATCCCATTCAAATTTGGCGCTTTCGTCAAGGGCGAATGCTAAACGTCACCCGCCAATATCCCCAACTCGTCCGTGCGAGTGCCTATCAAAATTGGCTACTGTACGAGCAAACCAAAGATAGCATCGATGGGGGACGAGCAGCCCTAGCAGCTTACCTAGCGGACAAATACATGCTGGGGGAGGCAACTGATGGCTGGCAACGAGTGCAATCAGCCTATCGAGCCAGCGATCGTACTAAGTTTTTTGCTGATTTGCGTGCCTTCTTGCGAACAACCGGCTACACTGCCATTCCCCAACGCTGACTAACCTACAGTGGCCCAGATGCATGTCTCCTAGAGAGATAGCAACGTTAGAACAGAGTCATTCCAGATTAGCAAGAGACACTTAAGCTCCCCCTCTCCCGCGCTTTAGGAGAAGGTTTGGGGTGAGGGTAGCTGTTTCAACCCAAATTGAAACAACTATATCTGCTGGGGCGGTGCATGAAGTTTTTTAGTTGGTGTTGAAAACTCAGAGCTTGGGCATGTTGGTGAGGCTATGTTTACAACCCTCAGCAGCTCAAGGGGTAGCATTTAGCCAATCGAAAACCTGCTGG
>JANWZG010000669.1 GCA_025054735.1 Cyanobacteriota bacterium
AGAGTACACGTCCACCCCGTGCTAGCATCCACAGCTTGCCATCTGTGGTAAAGCCCATGTTTTGCACCCGACGAGAACTAGTACGATTGTGCCCTACCCACACAGATTGTCCCGGTTCCCAAGTGGAATAAAAGTTACCCTTGGCTGATACCGCAACATATTTTCCATCGGGCGATCGAGAAATATTCCGAACAACCCCAACTGCATCCTGAACAAGGGCTTTCCAGTTGCGTCCAGCATCAACTGTGCGATAGATAGCGCCTACATCGGTGACCATTTCCGCTTGATTGTTCCCTAAAGCCAAGATCCGATCGGGTGCACCAGGTAACTTGCTACTGAGGGCAACTTTTTCCCAAGACTTTCCAGCATCAGTAGTATGCAGCAAGATAGAGGGCTGACCCACAATCCATCCCTCATCCCCAGAAAAACTCACCGACGAAAACCGATAGTTAACGTCATCATCTAGTTCAAAGCTGCGTAATTGCCAAGTTTTACCGCCGTTGGTTGTTTCAAAGACGGTAGCTCGGTTACCTACAATCCATCCATGCTCTGGCGTGCTAAAGGCAATATCCAACAGGTTTGCTGTCGTAGGTAAACTAATGACCTGCCAAGGGTTATTGCTAACTGGCGGCAATAGGTCTCGGCAACTGCTACAGAGCAGTACGACAAGCAGAATCACCACAAATCGTTGGAGGCTAGTCAGAATGTTTGTCAATGTAGAACGCATGGGCATTTAAGCAATGTAAGTAACTTTCGAGTAACTTTATAGACAATGAACCACTAGCAGGCACGGGTGCAGGATTAGCGGCAACATCAGAACTAACGTAGGCCATATAGGCTCATAAAGAACAAAAACGCTAGCGCTAAGCTGCCAAAGATCAGAACACTCTTTTGACCAGGAGTCATGCGGTTAACGCCAAATCCATAGTCTAGGTTCTCTTTGAAGCCAGAGGGGGAACCCTTAGCACCAATGTTGCTAAACCGAGCTTGTGATGCCCCACAAACGGGACATCGCCACGTAGCAGGCAGATCTTCAAAGGCAGTGCCAGCAGGGATGTTATTAGCGCCGTCACCCTTGGTAGGCTCGTAAATGTAGCCACAGGCTCGACATTCGTAACGATCCAGCACAACTTTTACAAAGTTTTTGTGTATTGCTTTGCCCTCGAGTAATCATTCCAACCGAACATATAGTCATGGATCGACACGGGCAACTCATCAAGTTCGAG
>JANWZG010000670.1 GCA_025054735.1 Cyanobacteriota bacterium
GAGGGCACAGCGACGATCGTCTCCCCTACGTTTCCCCCCTTGACCTTGACCGCAGAGCAGATTTTGACCGCTGGTAAGTAAACTACAATCAGCAATAATCAGCAGTGCAGATGGTTAGGAGTGCCCAATGACAATCACCTCTGGCAGGCTACAGACTAGCACTACACCTCTCCCCATGACCCTTGAGGAGTACCTGAACTATGACGACGGCACGGAGACTCGCTATGAACTGGTGGACGGGGTGCTAGTGGAAATGGGGGCTGAAAATACCGGTAACATCAACATTGCCATGTTTTTGGTGGTAATGTTTGCCCAGCTTGTGCCCATCGATCGCATCTTGCGAGGCAGTGAAATTGTCGTTTCCAGGAGCTACGCCAGTACCCGTTACCCTGATTTGATTGTGCTAACCGAGAATGGAGTAACCCTGCTACCAAGGAATCAGCGATCGCTCATTACCTTAGAAATGCCTGCCCCAGCGTTGGTGGTGGAAGTAGTCTCCCCTGGTGATGAAGAGAGTGACAACTACCGTCGAGACTACATCGAGAAACGTCAGGAATATGCAGCACGGGGCATTCCAGAGTATTGGATTGTTGACCCGGATCGTCGCGTGGTACTGGTGCTGACCCTCCAGGGACAGGTCTACCAAGAGCAACGATTTGAGGGCACAGCGACGATCGTCTCCCCTACGTTTCCCCCCTTGACCTTGACCGCAGAGCAGATTTTGACCGCTGGTAAGTAAACTACAATCAGCAATAATCAGCAGTGCAGATGGTTAGGAGTACCCAATGACAATCACCTCTGGCAGGCTACAGACTAGCACTACACCTCTCCCCATGACCCTTGAGGAGTACCTGAACTATGACGACGGCACGGAGACTCGCTATGAACTGGTGGACGGGGTGCTAGTGGAAATGGGGGCTGAGAGTACCATTAATACCCAGATTGCTGTTTTTCTGCTGTTGTATTTTTCCCAGCTAGGAGTGCCGTCTGATTGCCTTGGCATCAAGCAAAAAATCGCAGTCACGAGCATTACCGTAACCGCCCGTGAACCTGACCTGATTATCCACTCAGAAGCCTCTGCTCAGGCAATTGCAGGATCACCCCAAGCCATCTTAAGGCCAGAGCAGCCTAACCCTTTGCTGGTCATTGAAGTAGTCTCCCCTGGTGATGAAGAGAGTGACAACTACCGTCGAGACTACATCGAGAAACGTCAGGAATATGCAGC
>JANWZG010000671.1 GCA_025054735.1 Cyanobacteriota bacterium
TCGTGCAAAAAACGATAACTAGGATTTGCAGTCACTTCTGTTTCAGATTGTTCACTCTGAAAAAACTTGTAAACCTGACTGATGGGTAAAACCAAACCTTCTCTCAGGGCTGTCCACAAAGCTGCTGCTGTGTCAACGGTAGATTGCTCTGAGATGATTGCCAATGTGTTCAAATCAAACTGGTTGCCAATACAAGCTGCTAATTTCAAAACTCGCTGAGTTTCTTCAGGTAGTTTTTGCAATTGCAGCGCCATAAATTCCACTACATCATCAGTGAGCGATCGTGCATTCACCTGCACAATATCGCATTCCCAATAATGGCGATCGTGGTTGAAATGAATGTACCCATCTTCGTAGAGTGCTTTGAGAAATTGTGTCGTGAAAAAGGGATTGCCCTGGGTTTTGCGATCAATTAATTCTGTTAAAGGTCGGGCAAGCTCTACCGAACAATTCAGCGTATCAGCCACGAGATGATTAGTATCTTCAAAAGCCAGGGGTTGTAGTGTAATGGTATTGATAACATGGCCTGACTTCTGTAATTCTGCCATTGTCATCATAAAGGGATGGGTAGGCGACACCTCATTGTCTCGATAAGCACCCAATAATAGCAAATAGCCGTTGTTACCCATCAACAGTTTGATTAAGTCCAGAGATGCAGCATCTGCCCACTGCAAATCATCCAAAAAGATCACTAGAGGATGTTCGGCTGTAGTGAAAACTTCGATAAACTTTTGGAACAGATGATTGAACCGACTCTGCGCTGCCCTACCAGAGAGTTCGGCGACAGGTGGCTGCTTGCCAATAACCTGTTCTAGCTCCGGAATAACCTCAATCAGAATCTGACCATTTTCTCCTACAGCAATCAGAATCTGCTGCCTCCATTGCGCTAACTGTTCATCTGGTTCCGAGAGCAATTGCTTCATCAAATGTTGTAGGGCTTGTACAAAGGCAGATAGTGGAATGTTGCGATTGAACTGGTCAAATTTGCCTTTGATAAAGTATCCCCGCTGCCTCACAATTGGCTTATGCACCTCATTCACAACGGCAGTTTTGCCAATTCCAGAGAAGCCTGCCACTAGCAGCAGTTCAGAGGCACCATTGGCAACTCGCTCAAATGCCTCTAGCAAGGTGCGCACCTCCGTCTCACGTCCGTAGAGCTTTTCGGGGATAAGGAAGCGATCGCACACGTCCTGCTGCCCTAGTTCAAACCAGGTAT
>JANWZG010000672.1 GCA_025054735.1 Cyanobacteriota bacterium
AGGGCATACACTGACCATTTGACGACTTCGTACCATTCTGTGTCTCCTGTTGCTACGGCTGGAGCTAGCGGCTCTTTAGACAGTAGACCATCTAAAATCACATGATCGGCAGGGTTGGGGAAAGCACTGCGTCGAGAGACTAGTTGAGACCGATCGGATGTAATTCCTGCACAGCGTCCTTCTAGGTATGCTGTGTAGGCTGCATTGACATCTTCATAGGTAACGGGCGTATAGTCTAAGTTACGCTTGCGCATCTGATCAGCTAGATTCTGCTCGTTAGTGGTACCAATTTGAGTGCAAATAGCCTTACCTTTCAATGCTTCGAGGGTTTTGATGCCGCTATCTTTACGAACCATCATGCCTTGTCCGTCATAGAAGACAACTGGCGCAAAATCTAACCGTACTGCTGTATCTCGATTAACTGTCCAGGTAGTATTTCGGCTTAGGACATCAATTTCTCCGGTTTGTAGGGCGGTGAATCGCTCTTTAGCATTTAGGTTACGAAACTCAACAGCATCAGGATCATTAAATAGGGCTGCTGCGATCGCCCGACAAACATCCACATCTAGCCCTAGATACTCGCCACTTGGATCCACAAAGCTAAACCCTGGCAACTCTCCGCTGACCCCACAAATCAGTTGGTTACGATTTAAGACGGCTGCTAATCGTCCCGATTTTGGTACTGTCTTGCCCTCAGGCGAACTCATGTCTGAGACACTTGGTCTTCCACAACCCGCCAGCGCTAGCAGCAACGCCAAGATCAAACTTGTGCACCTTTGCATTCCTTTTTCCCTAGCAATCTAACCGATGCCCTAGCAACGTTGTTCAGCCAAATCGCGAATCAACGGTAGTTTATTATGGATATAGTCTACCAATGTGTCAGTTTCTTGGTGGTTGAGTAGGCGTTCTGCTCGCAATTGCCTCACAAGCATGTGGGCTAGACTATCATCGTCTAGATTCAGCAAGATGCTAGTGTGAGTCGCTTCAACAAGGAACCAAAACTGACGCAGAACAGAAGGATTCATGGGTCTCTCCAGGTTAATCCGCGTTAAGCATTTCTTCACTTTCACGATACACTACGGGTCTGAGAACCGTGTGAAGTGCACACAAGATGCAACAAGGTAATAGAATCCCTTCACACAGCGACTCATAACTTAAAACTGTGCTGAGTGCAAAAACAGATTACGTAGAGAGTTTTATCGATTGAGTTTT
>JANWZG010000673.1 GCA_025054735.1 Cyanobacteriota bacterium
TTGCTTCAATCCAGCGTTATACTCAGACCAGTTGCGGACGCGATATTGAGTGTTCATGGCACGTTTTTGTGTGGTAACTGAAATTTACCATGCCTCTTTCGCCCGCAACCCCTCTTTCATGCAACAACGCCGTTTAGGGGTATTACTGAGGGTGGGCTACCGATGGTAGGCGTGCTAGATAGGGTATTGACTGGAATCCAACAGAGGCAGACATTATCAATTTGGGGGTTGACCTGCTGCTGCACGGGGGCTGCTGCACGTAGGCATCAAGTATTTCTATTTCATCTGGGCTGAGGAAGCCTGCCAATAGGCTCTCTTGCACACGGTAGTGATGCTCGTAGTCAGGGGTTATGTCGCTGGCTTTTGGAGGATTGGCATAGGTCTTCACTGCTGGCTCTCATCCAGTAGCTTTGATCCAGGCAGTTCTAATCTGGGTAAAGCGTATAGGCGAACATAGCCTACATGCGAGTTGCTAGCAAAATCTGTTTTGGGTGCACGCAACACCATCGTTAGCAGGTAACATTAAGGCAGTGTAGTTATAAATTGTGTAACGTCAAGGAGTTGTATCGTGGTTGAGCCGCTGTTGGTAGGCATTGTGTTAGGACTGATTCCTGTAACTTTAGCAGGGTTGTTTTTTGCTGCCTACATGCAATATCGACGTGGAAACCAACTGGGTGGCTAGTCATTGGCTTAGATAAATACCAGTGGTTTGTCTTTCAGTGGTGCAAAGGCTTCAGCGTCAAACCGATAGAGGCTAGCTGGTCTGCCTGCACCACGCGATGTCTTGTGACCCGTATCTTGCAGAAAACCCAGTTTCAACAGGCGCGATCGAAAGTTGGAATAGTCAGAGAAGTCATTCCCCAGAATCGTGGTGTAAAGCTGGTAGAGTTCGTTTAGGGTAAAAGTCTCTGGCAATACGTCAAAGGCGACAGGGCTGTACTCTAGCTTGTTGCGGAGTCGCTTATAGCCGTATTCGAGAATGCGGTTATGGTCAAAGGCTAGCTTGGGAACCTGTGCTAGGGGATACCAAGCAATGCCACTTACGCCATCGGCAATTAGTTCAGCCTCTGCAAACTGCACTAAGGCAAAGTAGCTGACTGATAGGTAACGCACACCATAGGTTTTTTCTCTGGGGTCGCGATCGAACTCACCAAAGGTATATAGCTGCTCTAGGTAGAGATTTTGTACCCGAATTT
>JANWZG010000674.1 GCA_025054735.1 Cyanobacteriota bacterium
GCCAAACTAGGCGACGAAGCCGAGATTAATGTGCCCCTTAGCCCAGGACTCCGCCACCGGGTAGCACTGTTACGCCTACTGAAGCTACTCCGCACGATAAACCCCCTGTAGCGATCGTCTTCGGTGTCTGTCATCATGCCAGTAACCAATTCCCTGGTTACCAATCCCTACCCTTACCCCTAACTACCGAACGACCATTAACCCATGACCAACCTGATGCTGGCGAGTTTCATGACGGTATTGCTGTGGGCGGATGTGCCTTTGGGGTATAGCCCTTCCTTGCTATCGTCGCCACCCCGCACTACTACTGTGGTTCAAGATGCTGTGGCTCAAGGCGCTATGACTCAAAGTGCTGTGGCTCAGGGAATGCCTACAGCCGTAGGTGGCTCTCAGATGATAATCGATGGGCAGGTAGTGCCGATCGCTTGGGTGCAGTGGCAAGTGGATGGGATGCCTCGACTAGCTATCAACGAGCAGCAGTTGATGCAGTATTTTGGTGTTGATCTTCGGGACACAGACCAAGTTGGCGTGCAACCTGTGCAGTGGTTTTCTGATCCAGCAACGACTCCCTTACCCCTGTCAGCCCGCTTGTATCAGGGTGTTCGCTACCTGGATATCACGCCCCTGATCCAGCAGTTTGGATGGCAAGTCAGTGGTCAGGGATCGACGCTGCAACTGACGCTACCTCCTAGTCAAGTTACTGAGGTGCGGCAAGGACAACGGCAGATAGGATCTCGAACGGTAATTCAGTTAAGCCAACCAGCCCTGTGGCAGGCAACCCAAGAGGAGCAAATGTTGCTGGTAACGGTGAACGCAACAGCGACCCCAAGGCTAGTGAGTCAGTTGCGCCCTACCCCTGGCAACCTCGTGAAGGATGCGCTACGCCATCGCAGCTCATCTAAGCTGAGCACAACGATGAACCGCACAGTCATCCGTCTGCCGATTCCAGCCAATACCAGTCCACAGATTGCTACCCTACCAGATCCAGCTCGGATTGTTATTGATTTTCGGCCTGATGCAATGGTCAATCGCAATATTCTTTGGGCACCGGGATTACGCTGGCGACAGCAGTACATCACAATTGGGTCGGGACGGTTTCCCATCATTTGGCTGGAGGTTGACCCTCGCCAACCAGGGCTACAATTGCGCCCCATTTGGAGTTCGGCATCAACTATCT
>JANWZG010000675.1 GCA_025054735.1 Cyanobacteriota bacterium
TCCATCAACCTACAGGAGCAAGGTAAGGATGACATACTGCATATTGTTGCTCAGACCAGTGTGCAAATCCTTCAGGGCCGACGACTACAACTCATCAACCCCAGCCTTACTGTCGATGGTCAGCCCGCTCCTCTAGAAATTCTGACCGCCCTTGTGGATGGAGTCAACCGTCGTTTTGACCTAGCAAACCTAGAGGCGGCTGGTATCACCGCTAGGGTTCTGCAATTTCAGTTATCGTCTAACCAAGAGCTAGATCTAGCGATCGTTGTGCGTGTAGAACCCCAAGGACTAGCGTGGCTTCAATCTTATGCCAAGTAAAGCTCATATCAACTTATATAACTTATATGCAAGTAGTGACCAGCCTTCTTGTCTGCTACGTCTCGTAGCCACATCTCATAAAAAGTAGAGACAGTTGATACCAATCCTCCAAAAGCCAGCAACATAACCCATTAGTTCGTAGTAGAGACTTAAGTCCTGACTACAAGCTATCCATAGCCATAGTATGGAGAAGTGGTAGGAGTGCTTGCCAGCCCGACACTCTAGTTAGGAGTTTGCTTAGGAGTTTGTTTAGGCCAGCTTAGCGATCGTCTCTCGCTCTAACAACACTACCCCAGTTTGCAAATCCTTTACGGTTACCAGCAGAATGCGCTGGGGATTAATCTCAAACTGGACTTCTACCCGATCAACTCCCCGTTCACCGGGTGGGTCTAACCGAGCAACACAGATGTGATCGGCGTGAGTGCTAAGTGGGCGAAATGCTGCTTGCACTGAGAAGCGAGAGCTGGTCATGCGTCCTTGACTATCAAAGGCTACTTCTGCTTGGCCGAGATCAGCAACTTCACCAATATCCAAATGAATTTCTCGTTGTCCATCGGTAGCTGCTTGCAAAATTAATGGCTCCTCACGCTGACAAGGATAATGCATTCCTTTGGTAAATAAAGGCACGTAAGAATAAGTCCGGGCATAGGGTTCCCAAAGACGGATGGCATAGCCATGACGCAATTCATCATATAAATTTTCTACCTGCGCCAGGGCTAGCGCTCCCTCAGCCACGGCTTGAAACAGCTTATGGAGCTTGACGCGCTGTTTGCCAAAATATGACGTGATCAATTGTTGGACGGCAGGAATTTGACAGGTGCCCCCCACCAACAACACATGG
>JANWZG010000676.1 GCA_025054735.1 Cyanobacteriota bacterium
TCTCTCCGTCTTTAATCTGCTTGTTCTCCTCTCGACTATTGCGCTGTTTGGGCACGGGAACTAGGGTGGCATCCATGATTTGACCGCCTGCGGCTTGATAACCGTAGCTCCTGAGATAGCGATCAAACTGCTCGAAAGGGTTCGATTAACTGCTGCGATGTCAATTGCTGACGACATAACCACAGGGTTGTGGCATCGGGAAGGCGCTCTTCAATCCCTAGATGGAGAAAGCGCATGAACGATAGGCAGTCGTTGATTTGGTACTCTATGGATTCGTCGCTGATGTTGTACAACTGCTGCAATATCAGAATCTTGAACAGGAGTAAGGCATCGGTGGGTTTGCCTCCGGCGTTGCTTTTGCGAGGTTTGTGATGAATTTGCTCTAGGATGGGGCGAAACTCTTGCCAGGGAACGATCTCGTCTAGACGAATTAGGATGTCTTGTTTCTAGGCTAGGATTTCGTAACGCTGTTCTAGATCCCAAAGGCTTTGTTGTCCCATAGCTGTGAATGGATAGCTGGTCTACTCCTCAATGATCTCATTGTTTTCTTGATGTGAGACAGGCTTGATTGGATTTTTCGAGGTGCCCTAAACTATCCCCATGCTATGCCTAAACAGTCAACTACTCTAATTGATGACACGCCCTAGAGATTACCGTCCTACCAGTCGATAGACTGCTTTCACAGTGGCGATCGTTACTATAGCTAGGTGTCGCTACAGTCTAGTGAGGCTCCTGGTTTACTGCTGAAGTCTGGCACCAGCCGGTTCTCTAGGACTGATTCGTCAATCCAGACGTGAGGCTTCCCTGTTGTTGCAATTCAGCGTTATCCTCAGACCAGTTGCGGATGCGATAGGGAGTGTTCAAGGTACATGTTGGTGTGATAGCTGAAATTTACCATGCTGCTCTTGCCCGCAACCCCTCTTTTGTACAACAACGCTATGAGAAGTTAAAAATTGGCAGGATAAATGCCATAACAATACCTCCAATCACAATGCCTTCAATGATCTTCAAAACTAAGCTAGAGTGTTCAAGTTTGATTCCCTGAAGCCAAGAGCGCGGAGTATCATCGTTACGCATTTTCCAATTAAACATCGATACTAGCAGTGGAATTCCACCGACTTTGGCCCCGACCAGCAGGTGTAATCCAAGGCTGGT
>JANWZG010000677.1 GCA_025054735.1 Cyanobacteriota bacterium
GTTGTAGGAGCTGTTACTAAGACTCCTCGCCATTCCCACAGTTGCCGTCGTAAAAGTTTCCATGGAATCATCACGCTGTATTACTATTGCCAATTACTATGCGAACAAATTGCGTGCAGCTTGTTAAGGTTACTACCTTATTGTGAACAGACTTATTGTGAACAGATTCATAGCTGATTCAGACTAAATAGCCGATTTTTATGGCGAAATCATAAGAGTGGTGGCTGACTAGCGACAGTAAGGTGCCAAACGTCAGAAAGATGCCAAACGTCAAACGCTGTACTCACGACCAACATCTAAATCACGAGTAAATCACAAGCTACAACCATTCCTTAGATTATCGCTACAACTGGCTTTGCTCAGCTAGATTGTTCCCTAAGCAGAGTCGAAAGGCAATGCTAGAAGGTACAGATTTGTTTAAAAATCACCTTAACGGTAAGAATAGTTTCAACTGCGGTGAGTCAACAGCCATCAGTCAAGTGGGTTAATGACAATCCATGCTAACCTCGAAGTAGTTTTATTTGCTGCCAGTGTTCTTTCACTTACTAGATGCCACTAGATGTCTCAATTGCCCCATGCTAACTCTACTCCTGACTCTGATCGTTCCAATCGTCAAAACCTCGCAGCAGCATGTGAAGATTCAGGGTTGCAGTTAGCGCTGACGATCGCCAAAGCAGCCGATGATCGCAAGGCTACTGACATTGTGATTCTGCGGGTAACAGACGTTTCATACCTTGCAGACTATTTTGTGCTAGCAACTGGGTTATCGAACGTTCAGGTTCGAGCCATTTCGCGGTCGATCGAAGAAGCTGTAGAACTAGAGTTGCAGCGCTATCCCCAACGTATAGAGGGCTTATCAGAAGGCAAGTGGATTCTTCAGGACTACGGTGATGTCATTGCTCACATTTTCATGCCTAGGGAGCGGGAATTCTATAACCTAGAAGCCTTTTGGGGCCATGCAGAACGTCTTGATATTAAGCTTTAGCCCTTTTCTCAGCGTTCTGGTCTGATTTAGGCACATGCTGATCCCGCTCAGTCTGGTGAATACGTTAAGTTCTGAGAGTGCTTGTGTAATAATCACGGGTGCCCTTAGCAGAAATTGCTTCCCCTAGGCGAGTAAGCGCATGAACATAGGCTGCTGTACG
>JANWZG010000678.1 GCA_025054735.1 Cyanobacteriota bacterium
GTTGGCAGCAGCCATCTTTAGGATGGTTTGAATGGCAGTGCGATTGTAAAAACGCCCATCCCCACCAACTACGAGGGTAGTACCTTGGTAGTTCTCCAAACTGTCAAATACTGACTGGACAAAATTCTCTAGGTAATGACGTTGCTGAAACACCGAAACTCGCTTGCGCAGCCCCGATGTACCTGGTTTCTGATCGCTAAAGGGTTGAGTTGCAACAGTGTTGATATTCATGATAAGCAGGCGATAGACCTGCCAAAATTTTAAGCCCTGAGGTACCCTTGCTGGATGTCCAATAGCTTTTGCCTAGCCAATCATTTTTCCACCAGATTTGCCCTATCAAAACAGGCAGTCAGACGGTAGAGTATGGGTGATCACCTCTCCCAAACGCTCTATTCTATGAAGGCAATTATTCTCTCTGGTGGTAAAGGCACGCGCCTTCGTCCTCTGACTCACACTGGTGCAAAACAACTGGTGCCAGTTGCCAATAAACCAATTCTTTGGTATGGCATCGAAGGCATTGTAGCTGCGGGGATTACAGATATTGGCATTATCATTAGTCCAGAAACGGGTGGTGAGGTACAGGAGAAGACGGGCACGGGCGATCGCTTTGGTGCAACTATCACCTATATCTTGCAAGACAAACCTTTAGGACTAGCCCATGCGGTCAAGGTGGCTCAACCCTTTCTAGGAGATTCATCCTTTGTGATGTATCTAGGCGATAACTTGGTGCAAAGTGAGTTGAGTTTATTTCTGGAAGGGTTCAAATCAGCGCAGTTGGATGGATTAATCTTGCTCAAGTCAGTGCCTAATCCCACAGCTTTTGGGGTAGCGGAAGTGGATGCCAATGGGAAAGTTGTGCGCTTGGTAGAGAAGCCCAAAGTGCCCCCCTCAGACTTAGCCCTAGTAGGAATTTATTTCTTCTCGGCGCAAATTCATGAGGCGATCGCCCAAATTAGGCCATCTGCTCGAGGAGAGCTAGAAATCACCGATGCTATTCAGCAATTAATCGTCAGTGGCAAGTCTGTAGAAGCGCGGACGATCGACGGTTGGTGGCTTGATACCGGGAAGAAAGATGACCTGCTAGAAGCAAATCAAATCATTCTGGATAGCTGCATTACCCTAGATATCGCTGGTTC
>JANWZG010000679.1 GCA_025054735.1 Cyanobacteriota bacterium
GGCACAGTAACGATCGACCCTAGTTTTCGCCGCACCCTGATTGCGCCTACGCCACCATCCCCCGCCAACGCCCAGTTTGAGGGCATCGTCGTCGATCGAGACACGGGCTACATCTACGCTGGCCAGGAAGATGTAGGCATCTGGAAGTTTCCATTTTCCACTACCCCCACGGGAACTACAGCAGCCACGGGTGCCGTCTCTGGCGTGTTGATCCACCGTGTATCGCCTAACAGTCCCAGTCTCCGTCGGGATGATGTGGAGGGGTTAACGATTTACTACGGCCCCAACGGCACAGGCTATTTGTTGGCATCTAGCCAAGGCGAGAGCAACTTTGCAGTGTTTAATCGTCAGGGTGCTAATGAATACTTGGGTAGCTTTGTGGTTGGTGCCAATGGGGCAATTGACAGTGTGGAATCTTCTGATGGCGCTGACGTGATTGCAGAGGCGATCGGTGCCTTCACCCAGGGCTTACTTGTTGTGCATGACGGTAATGACAAACCTGGATTTATAGTCAATGCCAATGGTGAGATTGAAAACGTTGCCACCAACTTTAAGTACGTACCCTGGCAGAACGTAGCGGGTACCTTTGTGCCCCCTAGCACCATGCCCAATGGCGTAGCTAGCGGCGACACTACCAGCAACTCCACTGTCTTGTGGACTCGCAGCACAGCTCCAGGCACGGTGCGGTTTGAATATTCCACCAGTCCTACCTTTGCGACGATCGCTGGCACTCGGACTGCTACGGTGGCTAACTCCGCTGAGGGCATCAACATCCCCGTTAAGGTGAACATCACAGGCTTGATCCCCAACACTACCTACTACTACCGGGTCACCGATGCTGCCAACACCACCCTCACAGGACGGTTTAAAACCTCTGCCCCCATCTCCACTCCCAACGGCTTGCGCTTTGGTGCCACAGGTGACTGGCAGCAGGCTTCTCCCTTCCCCTCTCTCTCGAATGTAGACACCCGCAATCTAGAGTTCTTCCTGAAACTGGGAGATACGATCTATGCCGACATTGCCACTCCGGCGGAACCATCAGGACAATCTCGCACGCTGAACGAGTTCCGTGCTAAGCACAGTGAAATCACCACTGCCCGGTTTGGCATTAACACCATGGCAGATTTGCAG
>JANWZG010000680.1 GCA_025054735.1 Cyanobacteriota bacterium
GTCGGCATGGACACTACAGGACTTGATAGGACTTGGATGCATTAGGCAATGGGTTGCCTGGCAGTCTAGCTCACAGTCCTACAGGGTTAGACAAAATGCTCACCTTAGTCTAACGCATCGCTTGTTATGGGTCATGAATTGACGAGGGATCACGGCAAGCGTTTGAGGTAATTGAGAAAATGCTCTAACTCATCAGCGCTGAGTTGCTGGCGAGACTCTTTGCCAAACTGCTGCTTGAGATATTGCCGCCGCTGTTCGGTGCTCCATCCTAGCCGTTTCATTTCGATACCGGTTTGGTCAATAATCTCTGACAAATCGATCGGCTCTCGCTTGCCTGTTGGTGGCTCCGTGGAGCTAGCAGGAGTAGCGTGGCGTGCAGGCGAACTCAGCGATCGTGATGGCTGAGGGCGGGGTGTTAACGGGTTAGGTTTCGCAGTGGATGATGGATGAGGCAAGTCATGGGCAACCGAGTTGGGCAGCGTTGGAGTCTGGGAAGGGTTAGCCTGATTGGCACTGGTCTCAGGTTGAAGGGGTGAACTGGCAACAGAGGGCGGGGTTGTGACAGCAGGCATAGCAGGCAGAGGCAAAATTCCTAACACCTCTAGGGCGCGAATGCGTGCTCGGTCTTCCGCTTGTTCTACAGTGGGGGCAGCCGCCATACCCGTAGCGACAACAGTTTCTCCTAAGCGCACGATCGCCCGCACTAGGTAGTAATCGTTGTGAGTTTGCAGCAATTGGGTGACTAGACTGCCATTGGGATAGCTAGTGCGAAACTGGCTGAGCACGAATTGCAGGCTAGAGTCAGACCTAGAATCATTCATAGGGTAGAGGGTACTGCAGGTGCCACAGGAGGAACTACTCTACTTGACTAGTCTAATTGTAAGTAAGTTGACGATCATCCTTACTGCTTATGAAAAATGACCGATAGATTGTTCGCAGGCATGGTAATCACTTGAGAAAGTGCGAGGTGATGAATCTCAGCCAAGGCAGCCACGGTCTCCAAATTTCGTACACCCCACGTTGGGTTTTGTGCCCGCAAGCTAGCATCAAACGCCTCATTGCTAGGGGCTGTATGTTGTTCTTGGCGTTGAAAGGGGCCATAGAGATAAAGAACCCCGCCCACA
>JANWZG010000681.1 GCA_025054735.1 Cyanobacteriota bacterium
TGCGATCAGGACTCTGTAGCACCACTTCTACATCAGCTTGGCCAAAACCACCAACGTTAGGATCATTGGTCAAGGCGGCACCAGCGGCTACCTCCTGCCCCTCACTGACAATCAACTCTGGCCCCGCAGGGATAGTGTCTACCACCTCAGAGCCATCAGCCTTCTGGATGGTAACCTGGTAACCACCTGCCTCAACCTTCGTGATATTGGTAATCGTGCCAGCGGCTGAGGCATTGTAGACTGCGTTGTTGCTCTTTTCACCCGTGGGGTAAACCTGACCCCGCCCACGATTGCCACCAACGTGAATCTGATATTTGCCAAAGTAAATGCCCTTAGATTGGCTAGGATCTGGCGATAAAACAGGGAATACCAGCTTTTGGTACTGCTCACCGGGCAGCGGCCCCACTAGCACAATATTTTCCTTGTCTTCCGCATAGGGCTGGAAGTATACTCCACCCACCTTTTCTTGCAGCTCTTCAGGGATACGCTCAGGTGGAGCAATCTTAAAGCCAGGGGGAAGCATAACCACAGCCCCGACATTCAGTGGCCCCTTGCTGCCATCGCCTAGCACTTGCTGCACGCTAGTGTCGTAGGGAATTTCTACCACAGCTTCAAACACTTGATCGGGCAACACGGCTTGGGGTACTTCCACCTTTACAGGCTTAGCACCTAGGTGACAGTTAGCGCAAACAATACGACCCGTCGGTTCGCGGGGGGTTTCATAGTTTTGCTGTGCCCAAAAGGGATAGGCATAGGCTGCTTGGGGTAGAGCCAGATCAGCAACTACAAACAGAGCGATCGCCCAAAGGGACGCTACAGCTATACGTCCACAGGTATGCAAAAAAGATTTGACCACGATGTTCTCCACTCTTGAAAACTGATTCAACTAAGCCCACCAGGGATCTTCACCCGTGCGGAAATCGGTTTCCGTCCAAGGAACAAAACTAACTTTGTCATCAGCAACGACAGTATGTACCAAAGCCAGTGATAGCGGTGCAGGGCCACGTACTACCTTACCTGTGCTGTCATACTGAGAACCATGGCAGGGACAGATAAACTTGTTCTCACCGCCATTCCAGGGCACAACGCAGCCCAAGTGAGTGCACACTGCATTAAGGC
>JANWZG010000682.1 GCA_025054735.1 Cyanobacteriota bacterium
TCAAGAGTACAATCGCCCCAGCCGTGCGATAGTCGTAGCGATCGACGGCTGTGTTCAAGGTGGCCCCAATACCGCCTGCACCCACAATGCCAATCACTGCTGACTCTCGCAAGTTAATATCCAACCGGTATACGGTTAGCCCAATTAAGCGGGGCATGACCTGGGGCACCATGCCGTAGCTCACTACCTGAAGCCACGACGCTCCTGTTGCTAGGATTGCTTCCACAGGGCTGGGGTCGATCGTCTCAATTGCTTCTGCTAGCAGCTTTGCCAAAAAGCCAATGGTAGCAAAGGTCAGCGTCAGTACTCCTGCCAAGGGGCCAAACCCTACCATCACTACGAACACAATCGCTACAATCACCTCATGTACGCTACGGGTGAAAGCGATGATGCCGCGACAGGCTAGGTAAACAGGCAAGGGGGCGAGATTGCGTGAGGCACCCAGGGCGATCGGCACCGATACGACCACCCCCATAACTGTTGCTACTACTGCCATCACCACTGTTTCCAGCATTCCCACCTGGATATCTGCCCAGCGCGAAGCAAAATCTGGTTGCAGGAAGCCTGCGATGATGCGTCCACCCCGCTCCAGCCCTTGTCCAATCCGCTGCCAGTTGGGTTGCAGGCTACTCAGCGCTAGGGCGAAATAAAGAACTGCACCTAAGCCTATGCCCCAGCGGAGCCAAGGGTTTTTAATCAACGGTGGGGGTGACCACAATGGCACTGTTAGTGGCTGATGCATAGGCTTACGGGGTAGTTACCGCTAGTTGCTCAGACATAGCAGTCCAGTCTTCTGCACCGTAGATCTCTGTCAAGATGGTTGGTGTCAACCCAGTGGGATCGCCGTCGTACACTACCTCACCATGACGTAGCCCTACAATGCGCTGGGTAAATTCCTGGGCAAGGGGGACATTGTGGATGTTGATTACCACGGTTAAGCCACGATCGCGGCTCAGGTCAGTTAATAGGCGCATCACCTGGCGAGCTGTTTTAGGATCCAAGCTGGCAGTGGGTTCATCCACCAGCAATAGACTGGGACGTTGGAGTAGGGCACGGGCAATGCCCACTCGCTGGCGCTGCCCTCCAGAGAGGGTATCGGCACG
>JANWZG010000683.1 GCA_025054735.1 Cyanobacteriota bacterium
TCGCCTCATCAACTGGCTAGAAACCCATACACCCCCTGCTCCTCTTCAGGGAACCAGTTGGGTCAAAGGAGAGGCGACGGGTGTCTTGTTGCCCGCAAATTTAACCGTTGCCACCCATCTGTTGCACACACCTTGGCAACCACCACTAACAGGGGTGATTTTGGCTCTAGAGGATGTCGGTGAGGCTCCCTATCGCCTTGATCGACTGTTAACCCAGTGGCGAATGACGGGCATATTGCATCAGGTCGCTGGGATCGCCCTAGGACGCTTTAGCCAGTGCCATGCCAACCCAAACAGACCTAGCTTTACGGTTGAGGAGGTACTGCACGATCGCCTCGCTGATTTGGGCATTCCGATTGTAGCCAATCTACCCTTTGGGCACGATGGTGAGAACGCTGCCCTACCCGTGGGTATTACCGCTACCTTAGATGGTGATGCTGGTGTGCTCAAGTTTGGCTAATCGGTGATTCTTGAGTTCCAGGTTGAAATGCTTCTAGCCTTGTCCGGCTGCAAAAACTGCACCTGCCTGGAGTTGCAATTCAGGGAAGATGGCTGAGATCAAACTGTCTTCTTGACGAAATCGGTGCTTGCGGTAGCGATCGCCCTCCAGTTGACAAATTGTGAACGCTGGTTGCTTGGGAGTGCCAATGTAGTCTCGACCACCTAGCCCTAGATAGTCTGCAATCCAATACTCAGGAACCCCCAGCAAGGCGTAGTCTTCAACCTTCCGAGCCTAGTCATTTTGCCAAAAAGCAATGTTTGACTCAAGAGAGAGAAATTGGGGATTGTTGGATTGGACTAAGCTTAGCAAACACGAGTAGATTGATTTTGGTGGCACGAGTGGGCAAACACACAAATGCCTTAATTGAGCAATTAGTGATGAACACTATTAGTGATGAACACTAAAGGTAAAACCAACTGCAAGCAATTCAATACCGACCGCTGGGGTGGGCATAAGCAGGCTTTGCTGTCCGCAATCCAGCATCACATCAGCAAAGATAAAACACAGCAATTAGAGTGCACAAATAGAATTGTTTGACAACAAGCCGGACGTTTGCATCGACAACAGAACAAATTTGGCAAGACGTAGGA
>JANWZG010000684.1 GCA_025054735.1 Cyanobacteriota bacterium
CAACAAACCGCTGGGTTTCCAGGTAACTCATGGGTTCAGGGATAGACACCACGAAACAGGCTGTTTGGTCGGCATTCTGAAGTAGAGATCGACCAGCATTTAAGTCTAATTGCATCGTGTGTAAAAACTGGTCTGCCTCGTCGGCAGTATAGCGCCCTGTAAAGCGTTGGCTCATGGTGCGATGTTTTTCCTGAAACAGATCTAGCGCCTTTAGAAACGCATCCAGAAAATCCATTAACCCAAACAGGTTAAGGGTATGCCCACTAGGTGCCATGTCCACCACGACGCGATCGGCAACATGCTCACGTAGCAAGCGCTGAATTTCCAAAAGGCCCATCAACTCGTCGAGGCCAGGCCATTCCAAATCCCACACGGGAGTTAGGTCTTCGCCCTGCACAAAGCTCCCTCGCTCTACCAGCAGTTCCAATACGTTTCCATACTTGGCCTTGAAATCTTGGAGCAATGCTTGAGGATTCAACGCCTGCACCTTGAGATTTGGTAGCTCAGGCAGATAGCGTGGCCTATCATCAACAACCATCTGCAACACATCTCCTAGGGAATGGGCAGGGTCGGTGGAAATCAGCAATATTTGCTCATGAGGGAACTGCCGTGCCCAATGTCGAGCAAACCCACAGGAAAATGTGGTCTTACCGACGCCGCCTTTGCCGCTGACCATAGCAAGTTGATGAGAGTTGAATTGCTCAAGCATGTAAAAACAAGGCAAAGTGGGTTGTCATGCCTACAATAATGCACCTTGGTTTATATTTCGTCGCAATTGTCGCTCATCCGCAAGCTAATAGAACTAGTGATAGCCTGCACATTGTGCTCACTATCATTCAAGTCAGGATAGGCTTCCAATCGTTTCGACTGACCCAGCGCTAGATGGTGGCTCTACCGACTTGATATAACTGGCCAGCCTTCGAGATGATGCTACCTGCCTCTACAAAGCTAACGACTCGTTGTCTGAAAATCCAGGCTGCAAGGCAGCAGTTTACTGTTGAAAGGTTTTTCAGCTACACCTGTGAAAGGTTTTTCAACTACACGTAGCCTGCGATCGTCTCACTCT
>JANWZG010000685.1 GCA_025054735.1 Cyanobacteriota bacterium
ATTAGCTTCACCACTTGGGGCAACCGAGTGGTGGGGGGGCAACATGTAGTGAATATCTGGGCGGCAAGGGCCAGCGAGGCACAGGTGTAGAGAAGTCAGCGATCGACCAGTCTAGTGTATCAGACCAAGATAGGTTGGGAGTGGAAAGCCTAGAGATTCTAGGGAGAGTCAAGATTCTGCTTCAGGGCGCGGCAGGCTAGTTTGGGGTGGTTGTGATGGTTTCGTAGGGCATGGTTAGGTCTTCAGATACTCGTAAGGATAAGAAAAATTAAACCTGATCCTAAATCCCCGTTGGGGGATTAAACTAGATGACAATTGCTGACAGGACAGACACGCTGACCATCCTGCTAAAGCACTATCATCCTCATTCTCTCCCTTTCCCATGCCTCGCACTCGCCAATCCAAAGCAACCCCAGCCTCTATTTTTCCTACTGACACTCAACTGGTGGGGCTAACCCTGCAACTCCAGCCCTGGCAGGAGAGTACGCTCTATCCTCAATATACGATCGGGCTACACGCCTGGTTGTTGGATCAAGTGCGGCAGATGAACCCCGACCTGTCTGCCTATTTGCACGATGGCGAGTCTGAAAAACCCTTTACCATCTCTGGGTTACAGGGTATCGACATTGCGCCGGGCGGCAGTCCCAAGCTCAGCGCCAGCAAATACTACGGTTGGACTATTACAGTACTCTCTCAGCCAGTGGTGACCTGGCTGATGGATTGGTTGCAGCATCCCCCAGTAACTGTTGAGCTGCGGGGTGCACCCCTGAAAATTGTGGATTGGGGCCTCACTACGCCCAGCCATCCTGCCACAACTTACCAGAAGCTGTTTGACGAGCCTATCCCCAATAATCCGGCGATCGCCCTCTCCTTCCTCTCCCCTACCAGTTTCCGCCGCAACAAGCACCACTTTCCGCTACCCGTTCCCACAAACTTATTCCATAGCTACCTACGCCGCTGGAACGACTTTTCGGGCATGGAGTACGACCCAGAAGATTTTTTGGACTGGATTGATGAATCAGTGGTCATCACGCGCCATCACCTGCAATCT
>JANWZG010000686.1 GCA_025054735.1 Cyanobacteriota bacterium
TTGGCTGCCGCGTCCAGTGACAGTGAGGATGCGATCGCGAGGCGGGGGTGGCACCTGGGCGATCGCAGTTCCCGATAACCATAGTGTTGCTACAGTGGTTACAAATGCTACTAGGGGCATCATTTGCCGATGGTTCCGAAGACTCATTCAACTCTCCTCACAGTAATCTTGTCATCTAACACCCTGTGGATGTATGCTACTTTGCCCTCACCCTAAACCCCTTTCCCAACTTGGGAGAAGAAAAGGCTAAGGGATAAGCCTCTAGACCAGTGACCTGCTCTCATATCTAGCGATGTCTGAAGTAACAGTCTATCCCATACAATCTATCCGATGAAAAAGCGGAGGCCACCACATGGCTGTCTCCGCCCTAGTTTGAGAAACTTTATTTGAGAAATTTTAACTAAAAATTCCACCTTCAACTCCACATTGTGGATCCCTAAAGCACTTGCTCGACTTCAGCAATTTCTGGAATAAATTCCCGCAAACGCCGCTCGATGCCCATCTTTAGGGTCATGGTAGAGCTAGGACAAGAGCCACAGGCACCTTGGAGTCGCAGTTTGACCACAGGGCCATCTAGTTCTACCAGTTCCACATTGCCGCCATCGGACATTAGATAGGGGCGGAGTTCATCCAAAACTTTCTCTACATTCTCAGGGGTCAAGGCCAGCGTTTCATTCATAGCTGTGTTCCATCTCTCATTAGTAATTATTTCTATCTTAGTAGCCCAAGCTATTGGTTGTTGGGAAGAATTTTGCACCCCTAGACAAATTTATCCTTATGATTCGTCAATCCAACGGATAAGAATGTTGATACCATTCAGAAAACCTGAGCTACCATTACGCCAGCTCTAAACATTTCACCCTCCTCATAACCATTATTTATTACGCCATGCACTATCAGACTAATCACGATCGTCAATCCTGTTACCTCGTGATGCCCCATCTGTGGTTTCAGCGCCACCATCTGACTCGTGTAGGTAAATGGATAGGATTGGCTGTGCTTCTAATTACTGGTTTTCTCGTGCCCCAATGGCACCA
>JANWZG010000687.1 GCA_025054735.1 Cyanobacteriota bacterium
CCTCCGATGCCACAAGGCGTTGAGCACGTGTCGTTCTCGAAACCTAAGTCAAAGTTAATCGGCGTGTCCAAACCTCCGATGCCACAAGGCGTTGAGCACAAGGAGTTTCTTCCAAATTCCACAGTACCCCTTACTGTGTCCAAACCTCCGATGCCACAAGGCGTTGAGCACAGGAATGCTCAAAACTCCTGTTCTGGCAATTAAAAGTGTCCAAACCTCCGATGCCACAAGGCGTTGAGCACCACAAGGAGTGCTAAAACTGCACGATTCGAACGTAAGTGTCCAAACCTCCGATGCCACAAGGCGTTGAGCACTCGCCACTGTTGCGGCTACGGCTAGTCAAAAACTTGTGTCCAAACCTCCGATGCCACAAGGCGTTGAGCACTTAATAATCCAGTATTGTTAAACGAATTAGTAAGGTGTCCAAACCTCCGATGCCACAAGGCGTTGAGCACACGCGATCTGGCGATCGGACGCTTTGAATGCTTGGGTGTCCAAACCTCCGATGCCACAAGGCGTTGAGCACGAGTCGATAGAGAATACTCTCTGGGTACTCGTAGTGTGTCCAAACCTCCGATGCCACAAGGCGTTGAGCACGCTGGTTCGTTAAAGTGGTTTGTGTACTCTTCCAAGTGTCCAAACCTCCGATGCCACAAGGCGTTGAGCACCCGTATACGAAAACACGGCAGGTACAGTTCGAAGGAGTGTCCAAACCTCCGATGCCACAAGGCGTTGAGCACGTTTGTGCTCTGTCTTTGTGTGATCCTGCTAATCGCGTGTCCAAACCTCCGATGCCACAAGGCGTTGAGCACAAGGTCAAGACTTCGCTATCTGGAGAGACGAGAGTGTGTCCAAACCTCCGATGCCACAAGGCGTTGAGCACAAAGAAAAGAGACATATGTACTTCCTCAAAACGACGTGTCCAAACCTCCGATGCCACAAGGCGTTGAGCACTGAGGCACCCACCGGACGGGAGTTTTAATTGGGGTGTGTCCAAACCTCCGATGCCACAAGGCGTTGAGCACTGGAAAACC
>JANWZG010000688.1 GCA_025054735.1 Cyanobacteriota bacterium
CCCATGGGCAGCTACCCACTAATAGTGCTATGGATAAGTTAAGTACAGCACTGGCGACTTGGGTAGCACCACTGCAACCCTATCTAACCGGACAGCCTACCTATCGGCCCTGCTTAACCTTACACGCTCCTGATCGCGAGGATGGGGACTGGTGGCTGGCGTATGGACTGCAATCAGCTAGTAACCCAACTCTGGTGATTCCAGCAGCAGTGATTTGGAGTAATCCAGTAGAACAATTGGTGTATCAAGGGCACACGATCACCCATCCCCAGGAAACATTACTAGCTGGTTTAGGATTAGCGTCTCGACTGTATGCTCCCTTGGAAGCCAGTTTGAATACCTCTAATCCTCATGGTTGTTCCCTGTCGCCTATTCAAGCCTATGAATTTCTGAAGGTAGCAGCATGGCGTTTACAAGATAGTGGCGTAGGTGTAGTTGTGCCTCCTAGCTTGGCGAGACTAGATAGCTTGGCGAATCGGTTAGGGGTATGTGTAAAAGCAGGTGATAACACCCTGCCCAAAGGACAACGGATTGGTCTGAACAGCCTCTTGAATGTGGAATTGGTGCTGACGATCGGTAACCAAACGCTCACAGCAGAAGATCTCAAACGCCTTACCTCTTTGGGCACCCCCCTAGTAGTGATTAATGGGGAATGGGTAGAGTTGCGGCCCAGCGATGTAAGAGCCGCTGAGAGCTTCTTGGCAGCAAAGAAATTCCAGACAACGCTGTCATTGCAAGACATTCTCAGACTCAGTGCTGGAGACTCTCAAGTCATTGAAAAATTGCCCGTAGTTAGTTTTGAAGCAGGGCCGTTGCAAGAGCTAATCAATACGCTGACCGGAAAAAATGAGGCTATTAAGGCCATAGAACCACCTAACAGTTTCCGAGGTACACTGCGCCCTTACCAAGCACGGGGAGTTGGCTGGCTGGCGTTTCTAGAGCGTTGGGGTTTAGGAGCCTGTCTTGCAGATGATATGGGTCTAGGCAAAACAATTCAGGCGATCGCATTTTTGCTGCACTTACAGGAAACTG
>JANWZG010000689.1 GCA_025054735.1 Cyanobacteriota bacterium
CCGACGCTAACACTCCTAACCGTGCAGGCGCTGTAGCTGGAGTTGGCTCAATAGCGACAATGGGCGAGATTAGGCAAGCATCAGGCGGTGTTAGGCTAATCTTCGGCATGGTGTCTGTTGTTTGCATCTGGTTTTGGCGTAGCAGTGCTATGAGATTATCTCATGCCCGTTGAGCAATCACGGGACATACCAGGGGAGCCAGCCGGATTGAAGTCTTTCTCCCACTTTGGGAGAGGGATCCAGAGTCAGGGTTGGGCAGTGTAGCTATGCCTAGGGGTTCAGCGAATTTAAACCCTCTTGCACGACCAATCACACTCTGGCCAAATCTCTCGGCAGTTGACCCTCCTGACCTTGCGCCCATATCCCTGACCTGATGTGATACCTCAGATACACCAGTCTACGTCCCAGTTACTCTGACTTGCTACTAGGGTTGTTGTCAGGCAGTTGTTCAGGTGAGGAACCAGGGGTCGGGGGTAGAGAGTTGCTTCGAGCAGGGCCGGACTGGCGAGGATAGCTATAGGGATACGATAACGGTGGTCGTAGCCAGCGGTGAGCCTGCCAACCTAGGCTGAACCCCAGAGTAGACACTAGCAACAATACCATTAGCACGGGAAAGTCTTTGAAGCCAGCCGCTAGCATGTCTAGCCGTGCTAGGGATAGAGACAAGCTGATAATTAGCACATAGCCAAACAGCCGCACTAACACCAGAAAGGTGGCGATCGACAGAGCCAATAGAATCACAGAAAACAACCGGCCCTCATTAGAGCTTGTCCAGCGCACTAGCTTGGCTCGGTAGGTATTGGGTGAGGCAGTCAATGTGCCGACTACAATCAGGTCAAACACTAATATACCCACCCAGGCAACTTTGGCGAAAGATGGGTCAACGAGACTGCCTGGCTCTAAGAGAAACCACCCTAAGGCAACATGAGCAATCAGCAACAGCCCTAGGGAGATCCAGGGTATACGCCTGATTTGAGTTAGCAAGGTCTTAAGCAGTGATGGTACCTCCTATGTCAATCTGAACTCGGACT
>JANWZG010000690.1 GCA_025054735.1 Cyanobacteriota bacterium
GGCTCTAGATCCTCCGAGGGGGGTGGTGCCCCCAGCGCAATCACTCCTGGGCTAGACTGAGTGGCAGACTGCTGAGTAGGAGCAACTTGAGGCTTCTGGGTCGATGGCCTAGGCTGGGAGGGAGTTGGTTTTACGGGTTTGGGCGGTTCCTCTGGCCGGTCTGCCAACAGGGATGCCAAATCCCTGGTAAAATCTAGCGTCTCATCTATCGTTTCTAAAGGTGCAGCTTCCTCCGCAGCCGCTTCTAATGCATCTGGATCCAACGCTGCTGGGGAATCAAGCTCAATGGCATCCTCGGTGGTAGTTGATTCATCTTCAGGAGTGGAGTCGATCGCAGCAGATTCGATCGCTGCCAGGCTAGACAATGCTTCCTGAACAACAGCAAGTCCCTGATGGGCATAGTCTGTCAGCCCAACATCCGTGGTCAACACTAGCACTGCTTCATAGTCAGCCTGTGCTATATCGTAATACTGTAGTCCATAGCAGCAGGTATGTCCTCGTAACAGCCGCACACTAGGATCGTTAGGAAACGCCTCAACCATACGATCCAAGATGACTAAGGCATCGGCATAGGCTCCCTGACTATAGGCATCAACGGCTTGCTGATACTCCTGTGCATAGTCCATAACTGTACCTCAACGGTTGACAAGCAACGTATCACAATCCACTCAGCGAGTTTACTGTGATTTTAGATCACTATTTCTAATCCCATAAACCATCCTGTAGGCACGACCCCTGATGCACTAACTACAGGAGAATAGCACACCTACTTGGGAAGCCCATTGTTAGCAGTCATTAGTTAGCAGTCAAATTTGGCCACTGCTGTTGTGAAAGCTACAGCGGGCAAGCAAGCAATTCATCAGCAATTCATATTGGATGATATTGGCAGGCAGCAACACCCCCTCATACTGAGTCCATCCAGCAAAACCTTGACATCCCCTCATCCCTCGGTTAGATTGGACACCAGTAATCCCACCCCCTGCCCATGCGCTCCTTTGCACCCCAGCGTGCCCTAGAAATCATCGC
>JANWZG010000691.1 GCA_025054735.1 Cyanobacteriota bacterium
TTTAACTCTTGTTCGTTGGTTACTCGCATGGTCTGTTCCTCCTGATACCAAATCCCAATACGCGCTACACCCTCCCGGTTGATTCAGTAGCCAAGCCACTTGCATTGGTCAGCGTGAACACTAATAACAGAGCTAGGCCCTGTGACCCAAGGGGTAACAAGCATAGATGCCTTAGCAATAACCGTTGCGTCTAGGTATAAATTCCCTCCTACCTCCAGGCTACAAAGCGCCAAAGGATTTCCCCCAAAACTTCAGCTTCTTCTCAGGATCAAGGCGTGAACAACCCGCGTGCGCGAAAAACGGCCTTGGTCGCCTCTACTAGCTCGGGACTGGGTTCCGGCGTATCTTTGAGCAAGTATTCCAGGCCCAACTGTTCCCACTTGTATTCCCCCATCTTATGAAAGGGCAACACTTCCACCCGCTCCACATTGCCCAACGTCGCCACAAAATCCGCCAGGCCCTCGATGTTGTGGGGCGGGTCGGTCAATCCCGGCACTAATACAAACCGAATCCAGGTGGGCTTGTGAATCTGGTCTAAATAGCGCGCCATTGCTAGGGTTGGCTCTAGGGACACATGGGTAACGCGCTGGTAGATGTCTGGGTCAAAGGATTTAATATCTAGCAGCACCAGGTCCGTGTGTTCCAGCACCGGTTGGGCAACGGCAATCGGGCAGTAGCCGGACGTATCTAGCGCTGTGTGCAGCCCCAGTTGCGTATGACACCCCTGAAAAATTGCCGCCGTAAATTCCGGTTGCATCAGGGGTTCGCCGCCGCTGACCGTGACGCCACCTCCTTTGCTCAAATAAGACCGGTACTTGGCAATTTCGGCGATGACTTCTCCCGCCGTCACCTCTCGCCCGCTGTAGAAATCCCGGCAATCGGGGTTGTGGCA
>JANWZG010000692.1 GCA_025054735.1 Cyanobacteriota bacterium
TAGCCCGAGAGCAAGACCTTTCTGTCTACGATGCCACCTATCTCGACCTGGCCATGCGTCTGGAACTGCCATTGGCAACCCAGGACGAGCGTTTGGCTCAAGCAGCGCAACGTTGTGGGGCATCCGTACCAGCCATGAGAGCAGTGGCGGAAAATGCTTAGAATTGAAGTACTTATCTGTTGTGGAACCGCCCATGCCCTGGACGGGTGACGTTATTCGCCAGCGATTCCTGGATTTCTACGCCCAGCGGCAGCATCAGGTATTGCCGAGTGCGTCGTTGATCCCCAGCGACCCGACAGTTTTGCTCACCATTGCGGGGATGTTGCCTTTCAAGCCAGTGTTTTTGGGGCAGCAACCAGCGCCCGCTCCTCGGGTGACCACGGCACAGCGTTGTTTACGCACCAATGATATTGACAATGTGGGACGCACGCCCCGGCACCACACGTTCTTTGAGATGCTGGGCAACTTCAGCTTTGGGGATTACTTCAAAAAGGAAGCAATTGCCTGGGCGTGGGAGCTGGTGACGCAGGAGTTTGGCTTGCCCCCGGAGCGCCTGGCGGTGAGCGTTTACGAAGGCGACCCCGAAACAGCAACCCTCTGGCAGGACATTGCTGGGCTACCGGCTGAACGGATTCAAAAACTGGGGGCGGACGACAATTTTTGGGCGGCGGGGCCGACGGGTCCCTGTGGGCCGTGTTCGGAAATTTACTATGACTTTGCGCCGGGCAAGGGGCCGGTGGATTTAACCGATGACGACCGGTTTGTGGAGATTTACAACCTGGTATTCATGGAATTCAACCGGGATGCGGAAGGCCAGCTCATTCCCCT
>JANWZG010000693.1 GCA_025054735.1 Cyanobacteriota bacterium
CTGGAGTTGTTTCAGATTGTAGAAATGATGCTTGTTTAAGGTTCTGAGGCTGACAGTTGATCAAGGTTTTGGCACTTCGATCGAGATAGGAGTTTTTCCAAAGTTGGAAGGCCGACGATCGTTCAAGGTGGTGAATGTGACGGTTGATGAATGCTCTGGCTCAACGATTGAGGCTGGTGCTTTTCAAGGTTGGAGAACTGACGGTCTTTGAAGGTTAGTGCGGTGACGGTGACTGAGGGTTTTTCTGGGCGATCAAGGTTGGTGTTGGGGAAGGTTACGGAGACGATCGTTTTTTGGGGTAGGAATTGTCCAGCAAAGGGACAACCGGATATGCTAGCTTGCATTAATCCTGAGTTGCTCAAAGCCTTGTTGCTCAAGGTTTCTGTGCCTAACCCATCATTCCCAATGGACAACCGTGGAAAACGTGAGTTGGGGTGCTGAGGCAAGAGGAATATCGGCTGCCAGTGACTTCAGGCCGTTGGGCTGCAATCTTGGGCACTGAGTTAATTTAAAGATAAAGCCCGCAGCGAGATTAGAAATTGAGCTTTTGATTTCTCCACTGCCTCAGATTCAATCCCAAATCCATTGAGTTAATTTTTCTGGTCAAGGCAAAGATTACGAAAAGTATTGCCTGATTTATCCTGCTGCTGCGATCAATACAATTTTGTCAGATTTGAAATCTCTACCTCAGATTACTGCTGCTGATATTGGTGCAGGGATTACGAACGACATTGTCACTCTACCTACTCACCTGACCAGATCTTCATAGCCTGCGACCTTTACCTCTACTACGACAGTCGCCATCCCCTCTGGTACAAGCG
>JANWZG010000694.1 GCA_025054735.1 Cyanobacteriota bacterium
ATAGTTTATTCACAACAACAACCCCGCACGTGTCCTTAAACATAATACTCATTATTAGTTTGTCCTTATTTTTTATGTTTCACAACCACCACCCCGCAAGGGGACGGAAACATTACCGAATACGTCTGCACCCGGAAATTCCTTGAAGGGGCGGTGTTTCACAACCACCACCCCGCAAGGGGACGGAAACTCGATCGCTCTGATTGGGAAAAAGCTGTTAAATAGTTTCACAACCACCACCCCGCAAGGGGACGGAAACGTTAAACGAACTGGGGCTGTACCTGCCCAGCAAAGATTCTGTTTCACAACCACCACCCCGCAAGGGGACGGAAACTTGATGCCCTGGGTAGCAAGCGGTGAGCAGTTTATGTTTCACAACCACCACCCCGCAAGGGGACGGAAACCGTGTCTTGCTCTAGCTGGCAAATCGAAATCCGTAATGTTTCACAACCACCACCCCGCAAGGGGACGGAAACGACTTTTTTACGTTATTAGCACTAGACTAATTTTTGTTTCACAACCACCACCCCGCAAGGGGACGGAAACTATAGCTGGATCTATTACACAGACAGGATATACAGTTTCACAACCACCACCCCGCAAGGGGACGGAAACCCACTGCCTTGTAATGCGTAGCAATAGCCGTCAATTGTGTTTCACAACCACCACCCCGCAAGGGGACGGAAACATGAATTCGATGCGCATGTGTGTAACCTCAAAAACGACAGTTTCATAACCACCACCCCGCAAGGGGACGGAAACTCAACGTCGTATAGCGAGTACAAATCGCCACTTACGACACAAAGTTTCA
>JANWZG010000695.1:0-247 GCA_025054735.1 Cyanobacteriota bacterium
GGGGACGTGGCGGGTCGATGCACTTGTTTTCATCTCGGCAGCGGTTTTTGGGGGGCTATGCGTTTGTGGCGGAGGGAATTCCAGTAGCGGCAGGGGCGGCCTTTCAGACGAAGTACCGGCGCGAGGTGATGGGAGATACCCAGGCAGACGAGGTGACGGCTTGCTTTTTTGGGGATGGCGCTTGCAATAACGGCCAGTTTTTTGAAACGCTGAATATGGCAGCCCTGTGGAAGTTGCCCATCATTTT
>JANWZG010000695.1:257-784 GCA_025054735.1 Cyanobacteriota bacterium
AAAAAATTAACCAAAAAGAAACTATACCAAAATTAATTTTGTGGAAAACAACCAGTGGGCGATCGGCATGGCCCATGAACGGGCAACATCTGACCCGCAGATTTACCGCAAAGCGAGCGTGTTCAACATGGTGGGGGTGGAAGTGGACGGGATGGATGTGCTGGCAGTGAGAGAAGTGGCGCGAGCAGCAGTGGCGCGGGCGCGGGCAGGGGAAGGTCCTACTTTAATCGAAGCCCTCACTTACCGTTTCCGGGGTCATTCACTGGCAGACCCTGATGAATTGCGCACTAAAGAAGAAAAAGAATTTTGGCTGAGTCGTGACCCGATTAAGCGCCTAGGCAGTTTTTTAGTGGAACAGGATTTGGCAACGAGCCAAGATTTGCAGGCAATTCAGCAGAAGGTCAAACAAATTGTGGAAGATGCGGTGGCTTTTGCCGAACAAAGCCCCGAGCCATCGCCGGATGAATTGTGGCGCTATGTATATGCAGAAGATGAGGTCTAGGGATGGCGGAAACGTTCATGTTTAA
>JANWZG010000696.1 GCA_025054735.1 Cyanobacteriota bacterium
GATGCAGTTTTTTGGGGCGCGGGTGAATCTAGCCAAGGCGCTGCTGTATGCCATCAACGGCGGGCGAGATGAAAAATCCGGGGAACAGGTGGCGCCGCCGATGCCCCCTATCACCAGCGAGGTGCTGGATTTTGAGGAGGTGAAGCAACGTTACGAGCAGGTCCTGGCATGGCTGGCCCGCACCTACATCCACACGCTTAACGTCATCCATTACATGCATGACAAATACTGCTACGAGCGGTTGCAGATGGCGTTGCACGACCGGGATGTGTACCGCACGATGGCCTGTGGGATTGCCGGGTTGTCGGTGGTGGCGGATTCCCTGTCGGCCATTAAATACGCCAGGGTGAAACCGATTCGGGATGAACGGGGCCTGGCAGTGGACTTTGTGATTGAGGGGAGTTATCCCGCTTACGGCAACAACGACGACCGGGCCGATGAACTGGCGGTGTGGGTGGTGCAGACCATGATGCGGGAGCTGCGCAAGCACAAAACCTATCGGGATGCGGTGCCCACGCAATCGGTGCTGACCATCACATCCAACGTGGTCTATGGCAAGAAAACGGGGACGACGCCGGATGGTCGTAAAGCGGGACAACCTTTTGCCCCTGGCGCCAACCCCATGCACGGGCGGGACTGCTGCGGGGCGCTGGCATCTCTGGCGTCGGTGGCGAAATTGCCCTACAGCGATGCCTTGGATGGCATTTCCAATACCTTTTCCATCGTGCCGGAGGCGCTAGGACGCACGGAGGCGGAGAAGGTGAACAACCTGGTGACCATG
>JANWZG010000697.1 GCA_025054735.1 Cyanobacteriota bacterium
AGGGGACGGAAACGTGCACCTGCATACTAGCCGGATGTGCTCGGCTTTAAGTTTCACAACCACCACCCCGCAAGGGGACGGAAACGCCTCATTCTTCGCTTGGAGAAGCCAGATTTCATCAGTTTCACAACCACCACCCCGCAAGGGGACGGAAACTAACTTGTGCTTGTGTAATACCACTACCACCGCCACCAGTTTCACAACCACCACCCCGCAAGGGGACGGAAACTAAACAAAGGAAACTGCTGCCAGCTACCGTAAATATGTTTCACAACCACCACCCCGCAAGGGGACGGAAACGTTAGTAGTTGCTGGTTAATACACTGCCGTGTTTCACAACCACCACCCCGCAAGGGGACGGAAACCCGAGAACCAATCTGCTGCACTGCACCAATTTGCGTTTCACAACCACCACCCCGCAAGGGGACGGAAACTCGTTTTATGCATCAATCGAGTGATGCTACCGCCAGAGTTTCACAACCACCACCCCGCAAGGGGACGGAAACAGGATGGAACCCCGTCTTCAAGATTGTTATAGATGTTTCACAACCACCACCCCGCAAGGGGACGGAAACATATACCATCTCAGTGGGTTGCTGATATTCTTGCAGATAAAAGTTTCACAACCACCACCCCGCAAGGGAACGGAAATTTCGCACCACAGAGACACGGAAAACACAGAGTTTGTTTCACAACCACCACTCCATAAGGGGATGGAAACGCGAATGACTGTTTGTAGTAACGACTTCAGTCGTTCCCAGGGGT
>JANWZG010000698.1 GCA_025054735.1 Cyanobacteriota bacterium
TTGAGTGTGCAACTGTGGGCACGCGCCTGCAGTTCGAGTTCTCAACCGTCAAGCTGCTGGATTTTGACGAGACCGAGCTGGAGCAGTCCGAGAATCCTTTCGCGTTGGTGATTTTGGCGCATCTGCGCGCGCTCAAGACGCGAGGCAAGCCCGATTTAATCATGCGCGAAAAGATTGCGCTTATCCGTGCCCTGCTGGAGAGAGGGTATACTCAAGAGCAGGTAATTCATCTCTACAAGGTGGTGGACTACATGATGACCTTATCGCAGGATTATGAGCATCTGGTGAAGCAGGTGGTGCGTAAGTTTGAGGAAGGACGTGAGTGGCCGCTCACGAGCCTCGAAGAATTGTCCATCGAGGAGGGCGCGCGTAAGGGCATTCAGCAAGGCATTCAGCAAGGCATTCAGCAAGGCATCGTCAAAGCCGCTATGCAGATCCTGCGGCAACGGTTCGGCGACTCCGCACAGCAACTGGAGCCGACCCTTGAGCAGCTTCAATCGCAGGAGGTTCTGGACAAGTTAGCGATACTGGCGATGGAATCGCCCACGCTGGAGGCGTTTGCTAAGGCGGTTCAAACGCCCCCTACTGAGTGAGGCGCATTTGCTTGCTCGCAGGTAGCCTTAGGTACAATCTTGAGGGGAGAACACACCATGAGGAGTCAACTTTACGCTAATCGCGCCGCTGGGCGCGCGTCGTGTTGGCTGATTGGCGGTCTGGGCTGTTTGGGCGTCGCTGTGATTGGCATTATCGCGA
>JANWZG010000699.1 GCA_025054735.1 Cyanobacteriota bacterium
TACTTGTTTCCCTCCCCCTGCGGGGTGATGGTTATGAATCTTGTCTGCCTGACTCAAACAATCCACGCAAACTTAGAGGAGTTTCCGTCCCCTTGCGGGGTGATGGTTATGAAACCTGAAATACGCCGATTAGCTCATCGCTGGTTATGTTTCCGTCCCCTTGCGGGGTGATGGTTATGAAACGGTTCCCTTCCTGAGCTGTTCTCACAGTAACTAGTGTTTCCGTCCCCTTGCGGGGTGATGGTTATGAAACATCACTATGACGGAGCTAACTTAGGTTAGGTAGTGGGTTTCCGTCCCCTTGCGGGGTGATGGTTATGAAACATTTTGAAAATAATACACCCCAGTTGTGGGGTCTTTAGTTTCCGTCCCCTTGCGGGGTGATGGTTATGAAACTTTATAGCTGTGAGATCCACTCTGATTCTGCTACATTCAAGTTTCCGTCCCCTTGCGGGGTGATGGTTATGAAACCTATTCGCACAAAAGCTTTATTAAACTTGTGTAGTAGAGCTGTTTCCGTCCCCTTGCGGGGTGATGGTTATGAAACTTCACCAGTTTGATGGCGAGATAGTCTCAAACTTGTTTCCGTCCCCTTGCGGGGTGATGGTTATGAAACAGCGTGTGGAGATAATTTAGGTACGCTGATTATGAATGGTTTCCGTCCCCTTGCGGGGTGATGGTTATGAAACTCGATAGTTCCGGGAAACCCTCGGAACTGCGCACTGGTATCCAGGTTTCCGTCC
>JANWZG010000700.1 GCA_025054735.1 Cyanobacteriota bacterium
ACGCTCTTCCCAACACCCCCCCCCCCCCCGGGGACGGAAACCTCCCTTCTCCCTCCAACCTGACATTCTCCAAGTTTCACAACCACCACCCCGCAAGGGGACGGAAACACAATCTACAGTCCTGTGGTTATTCCCGGCAAGCGGTTTCACAACCACCACCCCGCAAGGGGACGGAAACTGTCATTTAGAACTTCACGATAGTGATCAGAATGTTTCACAACCACCACCCCGCAAGGGGACGGAAACACTGGGGGTGAAGAAGTGGTTGGGGGATTCAAGTTTCACAACCACCACCCCGCAAGGGGACGGAAACTGCTGACTTGTTATAGCCTACATTCAAACTACCCTCACGTTTCACAACCACCACCCCGCAAGGGGACGGAAACTCAGGCACAATCGCCCCTGAATATTGACTTTTATCGTTGTTTCACAACCACCACCCCGCAAGGGGACGGAAACCCATCACACAAATGCCCTCCGTGTTCTACCAAAGGTTTCACAACCACCACCCCGCAAGGGGACGGAAACGACATTGCGAAAATCACTCGCACTGTATATCTCAACCCGCGTTTCACAACCACCACCCCGCAAGGGGACGGAAACCTTTTTCGATACTTGACCATAAATTCCTTTGTCCAATAATGTTTCACAACCACCACCCCGCAAGGGGACGGAAACGACGCGTAGATGCTAGCGTGCGATACACGGGAATCGGTTTCACAACCACC
>JANWZG010000701.1 GCA_025054735.1 Cyanobacteriota bacterium
CGCAAGGGGACGGAAACACGCTGGTAACCTTCGATACGGTACTTCTGATCCTAAGTTTCACAACCACCACCCCGCAAGGGGACGGAAACTTAAGAGAATCGAACGATCCCCTAGGGACGATTAGGTTGTAGTTGTTTCACAACCACCACCCCGCAAGGGGACGGAAACTAGAAACCGGAGCTTGTTCCTGTCCACAATCAGCAGTTTCACAACCACCACCCCGCAAGGGGACGGAAACTACATTGTGAAACTCTTGTCCTGATAGAACCTTAGCCCTTGTTTCACAACCACCACCCCGCAAGGGGACGGAAACTTTTCTTGTTTGTTAGCCAGGCCTACTAAAGAATCAAGTTTCACAACCACCACCCCGCAAGGGGACGGAAACACGGATTGACAAGATTTAATTTCAAACATCCTATAGAGTTTCACAACCACCACCCCGCAAGGGGACGGAAACTGTAGTAATCCACCACTTCAACAAATGCCTGCAAACGGGTTTCACAACCACCACCCCGCAAGGGGACGGAAACAACAAATAAGGTAATTTTTACAGGTACTCCTACAGATTATAGTTTCACAACCACCACCCCGCAAGGGGACGGAAACTTTTGGTAAAGGCACTCGAAAACCACCACTTCCAGGTTTCACAACCACCACCCCGCAAGGGGACGGAAACAAGCGATATGAGCCCAGAAAATCTCGAAACTCTGAGGCGTTTAACAACC
>JANWZG010000702.1 GCA_025054735.1 Cyanobacteriota bacterium
TTGTGTTTTTTTCTGATTGGGCTGGCGGACGATTTGTTTTCCCTATCGCCGGGGTCGCGGTTGGTGATGCAGATGGCGGTGGCGGGAGGCGTGTGGGCTTGGGGTGTGCGCATTGATTCTTTGACCTTGCCGGGGCTGGGGTTGGTGTCGCTGGGGCCATTGAGTTTGCCCTTGACGCTGCTGTGGCTGGTGGGAATGGCCAATGCCATCAATATGGTGGACGGGGTGGATGGCCTGGCGGCGGGTGTTTCTGGGATTGCGGCGGCAGTGCTTCTAGTCGTGACCCAGTTTATGGGCCAACCGGCAGCGGCATTGTTGGCGGCGGCGCTGGCGGGAGCATGCTTGGGCTTTTTGCGCTACAACTTTAACCCGGCGCAGATTTTTATGGGTGATGGCGGCGCTTATTTCAAGGGATTTACCCTGGCGGCGATCGGCAACATTTTCATGGTGAAGCGGGTGACGACTGTTGCGGTGGTGTTGCCCTATATCATCCTGGCGGTGCCTTTGCTAGATATGACCTGGGTGGTGATGGACCGGTTGCGACGCGGCAAGTCTCCCTTTTTCCCGGACCAACGGCATTTGCACCACCGGTTGTTGCGGGCGGGCTTGTCCCAACGGGAAACGGTAACGGTGATCTATAGCTTGACCCTGTGGGCGGGGAGTGT
>JANWZG010000703.1 GCA_025054735.1 Cyanobacteriota bacterium
GTGGTGGTTGTGAAACTTCTTTAGCCTTGTGGAGCTTTTTAGCAGGCCCCCCGCCGTGGGTTTCCGTCCCCTTGCGGGGTGGTGGTTGTGAAACTCGAACGTAAAGTTCGCCTTACCCCGGAATATTATCGTTTCCGTCCCCTTGCGGGGTGGTGGTTGTGAAACCGGAGGAAATGTCCCTTGTTCAACTTGGCAGGTCGAGTTTCCGTCCCCTTGCGGGGTGGTGGTTGTGAAACTCCAGAAGCTGTAGGACGACCAATCCAGCTAGTGCAACTGGGTTTCCGTCCCCTTGCGGGGTGGTGGTTGTGAAACACAAATCTACCAACTTTTGTCCCTCAGGACGTGCTAGTTTCCGTCCCCTTGCGGGGTGGTGGTTGTGAAACTTTATTGATACACGGATACTTATGGCGGGATCCGTTTCCGTCCCCTTGCGGGGTGGTGGTTGTGAAACGTTTCGTTGACTGCAATCTATCGAGAGTCACTAATTGCGTTTCCGTCCCCTTGCGGGGTGGTGGTTGTGAAACATTGTTGTTACACCACAATTTGGGTGTGCCTGAACCCCAAAAGTTTCCGTCCCCTTGCGGGGTGGTGGTTGTGAAACTTTGTCTTTCTTCTCTAGACATAGGAGTACCTTCAAGTTTCCGTCCCCTTGCGGGGTGG
>JANWZG010000704.1 GCA_025054735.1 Cyanobacteriota bacterium
TTCCATATACATCTGCCATAACTCACCCGTGCTTAAAACTGGATCACGAGTCTGATCCAGTTTTTGATCCACTTTGGGCTTATAGGCTTCCAAGCTCACGTCAAAATGACCCGCCGCCATGTCCGTTTCAATCTTGGCCGCTAATGCCCTGGTGGGCTTAATCTGCCCATGCCCCACCGCTAACCCGTATCGCTTGCCCTGATAGCTCCACCGCAACCAGTACAACCCATCCCGGCTGTAAATCGCTACCTTACCCTTACCACCCGCCTGCACTAACTCCATTTCTCTGATCCAGTTTTGATCCAGTTTTGATGCTTCTATCTTACTCTAACTGCTCTTTTCTGCTCTCAACTGCTCAGGTGTGTACTGCTGGGATAACGGTGGAATCGGGCTTGTGGCGGGTGAAGTTGGCTATTTATCGGAATCGGAGCGGCGGGATTTGAACCCACGACCCCCACTACCCCAAAGTGGTGCGCTACCAAGCTGCGCTACGCCCCGGCTCTACCCTTATCATCATAACGTAAACCCCACCCTTGCCAGTACCCCACCCCGTCCTTTACACTGTTACACGTAGTCGTTATGAGTTTGTTTTACCATGGGCACCCCTGTTGTGGAAAAT
>JANWZG010000705.1 GCA_025054735.1 Cyanobacteriota bacterium
GTGTAACAGTGTAAAGGACGGGGTGGGGTACTGGCAAGGGTGGGGTTTACGTTATGATGATAAGGATAGAGACGGGGCGTAGCGCAGCTTGGTAGCGCACCACTTTGGGGTAGTGGGGGTCGTGGGTTCAAATCCCGCCGCTCCGATGCAGGCAGAGAGCTAGTAAATGCCAACTGACTCCAGTTCCGGCCAACTCCTTAGCACTACAGATAGCACTAGTTACTTAGTAGCCAGGGTATCTTGGCAGCAACAAAACTGGATCCAGTGGGTGGTAGAGTATCTCCAATTAAAAACCTTAACAACGTTCCTAGGCAGAAAGTAAATTGCTCGGCTAGGAAAACTTTATCCTTAAGCCTGGAAAATTACATTGGTATTATAGTCGTTTCACATAAAAGTGGGGCACTTTTCAGCTAGCCCAGAAGAGTAGCTACTCGCACACGACGTGGAGGCAGTGATTTTTGCCACTGCTACTGACTGGCAAATGTCTCAAACTCTTTTTGAATAACTATATATTCATCTTCATGCACCATCGTAATTCATCATTATTTACTTGGGACTACCCCAGTATTTATTCATGGAAATCTTGGATAACTTACTCAGTTAATAATTCCATTCCC
>JANWZG010000706.1 GCA_025054735.1 Cyanobacteriota bacterium
CATAACCATCACCCCGCAAGGGGACGGAAACCCTTTAATAAAGGTCGAATTTTGATTGTAAAGTTTTGTGTTTCATAACCATCACCCCGCAAGGGGACGGAAACCAGACGATCGAGGCTTCTGCAATTGTCTACTTATGTTTCATAACCATCACCCCGCAAGGGGACGGAAACTGGTAGTGTATCCGAGTTGAGAAACAAAGCTGAGGTTTCATAACCATCACCCCGCAAGGGGACGGAAACATCTCTTTACCATTCATTGAGAACATTGGTTTTGTGTCATGTTTCATAACCATCACCCCGCAAGGGGACGGAAACTCGTTTGACGAATAAACGAACCATTTTAAGGAGCCTGCCAGTTTCATAACCATCACCCCGCAAGGGGACGGAAACCTGGTAGATCGTCAATCTTTCTGGCGACCCATTTGAAAGTTTCATAACCATCACCCCGCAAGGGGACGGAAACTCACTGCACCTATCTTGACCATGTGTCGTAGCCGCTGTTTCATAACCACCACCCCGCAAGGGAACGGAAATTTCGCACCACAGAGACACGGAAAACACAGAGTTTGTTTCACAACCACCACTCCATAAGGGGATGGAAACGCGAATGA
>JANWZG010000707.1 GCA_025054735.1 Cyanobacteriota bacterium
GGACGAAGTGGATCTAGGGCTGGGGGCACGCCTGGCCGGGGAGGTGAGACCAGAATTTCAAGCCAGCACAGTAGGTCTAATTCTCCAGCAGCCTAGGGATAAGCTACCACCTTGGTTACGTATGCAGTTATTAGCTGACAGCAATTCTGAAGCGGTGATTCCAGCCATAATCAAGGCGCTAGCAGATTCGGACGCTTCTGTGCGTAGGAATGCAGCGGCAGCCTTAGGCAACATCGGCAGTGAGCAGGCGATCCCAGCCTTACTCAAGGCGCTGGCAGATTCAGACGCATCCGTGCGTAGGAGCGCAGCGGATGCCTTAGGCAACATCGGCAGTGAGGAGGTGATTCCAGCCTTACTCAAGGCGCTGGCAGATTCAGACGAATCCGTGCGTGGGAGCGCAGCGGATGCCTTAGGCAACATCGGCAGTGAGCAGGCGATCCCAGCCTTACTCAAGGCGCTAGAACACTCAGACCGTACCGTGCGTTGGAATGCAGCGGCAGCCTTAGGCCAAATTGGTAGTGAACAAGCCATTCCAGGCTTACTCAAAGTAATGGAAGATTCAGACTGTTTCGTGCGTTGGAGAGCAGCAGAGGCCCTAGGCCAAATC
>JANWZG010000708.1 GCA_025054735.1 Cyanobacteriota bacterium
TCCCCTTGCGGGGTGGTGGTTGTGAAACTAGAGAACGGGATGCTGCTTTTAGTTTTGATATGTATAGTGTTTCCGTCCCCTTGCGGGGTGGTGGTTGTGAAACAGGTATAACCAGACTAATTGGGTACTGTATGTCATGTTTCCGTCCCCTTGCGGGGTGGTGGTTGTGAAACTGGTTATCGAACTGCTTTGCGACGACTCCCGCGTCTCCGTTTCCGTCCCCTTGCGGGGTGGTGGTTGTGAAACTTGATGACTACACATTTGGCAACAGTATAGAGTTGCTGTTTCCGTCCCCTTGCGGGGTGGTGGTTGTGAAACCCTTGGCGAGTTGCAGCACTGTGAGAACATCTACATTCTTTCTGTTTCCGTCCCCTTGCGGGGTGGTGGTTGTGAAACTCTTCTCTTTTAGCCAGACCTGGTGGTGAATACGTAATTGAGGTTTCCGTCCCCTTGCGGGGTGGTGGTTGTGAAACTGCTTCCTGCCTTGAGCGTTCACCTATACCGTGAAATAGTTTCCGTCCCCTTGCGGGGTGGTGGTTGTGAAACAGCCCAAGCGCGCAGCAGATGGGGGCGTTATTGCGTTTCCGTCCCCTTGCGGG
>JANWZG010000709.1 GCA_025054735.1 Cyanobacteriota bacterium
TCAACGCCTTGTGGCATCGGAGGTTTGGACACTTTATTAACTCTGTTAAACTCTCAATTTGCCGATCGAGTGCTCAACGCCTTGTGGCATCGGAGGTTTGGACACTTGAATTTCTCGTTCCAGTTCTGCCTGTGTTATGAGTGCTCAACGCCTTGTGGCATCGGAGGTTTGGACACGTCTAATAAAATAAAATGGACGACGCCAGTCTTTTTGTGCTCAACGCCTTGTGGCATCGGAGGTTTGGACACAGGATTATTTGTCCCTCCACAACCGCTCTTTGAGCGGTGTGCTCAACGCCTTGTGGCATCGGAGGTTTGGACACTACAAAAACGATTGGAGGATCGTTTGGAGCTCCCTGTGCTCAACGCCTTGTGGCATCGGAGGTTTGGACACTTATTAACTCGGAGTCCTCAAGGGAAGAAGAACCCTGTGCTCAACGCCTTGTGGCATCGGAGGTTTGGACACGTTCGAACTGTATACGAACCATTTCAGCGATCCAGCGTGCTCAACGCCTTGTGGCATCGGAGGTTTGGACACCCTCCGCCGTGGACGGCCCCAGAGAGGTCTTTAGAGTGCTCAACGCCTTGTGGCAT
>JANWZG010000710.1 GCA_025054735.1 Cyanobacteriota bacterium
TTGTGATGTTGCTTGCTCAACGCGTTGTGGCATCGGAGGTTTGGACACCTCGATAAATTATATCTCCAACTCTTGAGACGTTGTGCTCAACGCCTTGTGGCATCGGAGGTTTGGACACGAAAATGCCACCCAGAGGGAAGTCCAACTCTTGTCCCGTGCTCAACGCCTTGTGGCATCGGAGGTTTGGACACCACATGCTTTAACACTAAGCGGGACGATCGTCGATGGGTGCTCAACGCCTTGTGGCATCGGAGGTTTGGACACGTCCATCAGAAAATCCTCTCCCCCTCTTACGTGGGTGCTCAACGCCTTGTGGCATCGGAGGTTTGGACACTTCTCCTTAAGGGGAAACCCTTCCCAATCAACAACGTGCTCAACGCCTTGTGGCATCGGAGGTTTGGACACGTTACTAGAATACACGAACCACTTTAACGACCCTGCGTGCTCAACGCCTTGTGGCATCGGAGGTTTGGACACGTTCTTTTATTAGTACATGGGTATTTATGGCAGGATGTGCTCAACGCCTTGTGGCATCGGAGGTTTGGACACGGGCGGCTCATGAAGTCCGAAGAAG
>JANWZG010000711.1 GCA_025054735.1 Cyanobacteriota bacterium
GACGGCTTCGCGCGGTTCGTGGGACTCGCCACGCTGGGCGGGCTATTGGGCTATGGGCTGGCGCACTGCGTGCCGAACCTGCCAGTGAACCCCGCGCGCTGGGCGGGAATTGTCGGCGGGGGGCTGAGCCTGTGGCTCTACGGCTGGGCGGTGCAGAACGACACTGACGCCACAGGACGCTGGCTCGTCGCCGCGCTGCTGGGACTGGCAATCGGACTGATGATTACCATCCTGTTCTGGAAGATGCACTACGCGATGGTGCGCTCCGGCGGCGCGATTGGGGCGAATCGGCTGGGCAAGGCGTATCGAGTTAGAGTAGGGCGTTAGGGTTCAATCCCCTGCTCCCGCAGTTTGGCTTTCAGTCGCTCCAGTTCCGCCTCTGCCTGCTCGCGCAACTGGCGCTCTTGCTCCGCCCGCTGACGCTCCTGCTCTGCCCGCTGACGCTCCTGCTCTGCCTGAGTGGGCACTAAACGCCCCTCTGCATCATAGAGCCGCAGCCATCGGTAGCGACGCCCGTGCCATACGCCTTCCCACACCCCAAGCCAGGCGTTCAGCACATTGCTCCAGAGCCA
>JANWZG010000712.1:0-261 GCA_025054735.1 Cyanobacteriota bacterium
GAAGTAAGAGACTCGAAAATTTTGTGCCTGGTATTCATCTCGGAAAACAAAGTAGATTCCAAGTGCAACAGGGATAGAATCAACTCCTAGCACCTGGTCAATATAATTTTTAAGTTCTTCCTGTTCGTAGTATTTCTGAAATGTGTTACGACTCGTAATAACTCCATCTCCATAGGCAATCTGTCCGTGATTAATGTCGTCAATTAAAACCTGAGCAGCTACTATTAAAGCCTTTCGAGTTATACTCCACGCTCTAATCAG
>JANWZG010000712.1:271-552 GCA_025054735.1 Cyanobacteriota bacterium
TAACATTTATTACATAACCTAAATTTACGATGTCTGCTGGTTGTATGGGGTTACTAGGAAAATAGTAAGGGTCCCAACCCATACTAGTGAAACCCTGCTTTTGCAGAATTTGGTAATCCAAACCGTGACCACAGCCATAGTCAAAGAAAGTTGTATCTTTAGTAAGTAGTCCAGCTTCTATAGCACAACGTACTGGCTTGGATAGACTCGATCGAACAATTGCAGATCGATGTCTTTGAACTGAATGACTTATCTCTTTGAACTCTTTACTAGATTGAGAG
>JANWZG010000713.1 GCA_025054735.1 Cyanobacteriota bacterium
AAATTTTTCTGGAAGGGCTTTTAGGGGGGGTACCTAAAACCCTGGCCTGCTATATCATGGGGTTGTTTTTGTACCAATGGTTGGGTAGTTACAGGTACGTAATTTCCCTAAAACTCTTGTCAGCCTATGCCGCTTACAAACTGTGGCGCTCTGTACTTGGTGGCCGGTGAAGTTAGCTGGCCTTTAAGCCAGTGCGAATGTTGAAGGCTTTGCTGCACAGACAGCCTGCGGAGCGGGTGTGGTGTGTGGCAGAGCCTAAAGGACTTGAGGAGAGAACATGGCAAAGGAGAAATTTGACAGGAGTAAACCCCATATCAACGTTGGAACCATTGGTCACGTTGACCATGGCAAGACTACATTAACTTCTGCGATCACCACTGTGCTTGCGCGCCGGGTTGGTGGTAAAAACAGGGCGGTTTCTTACGCGGAGATCGACAATGCTCCGGAGGAACGCGCGCGCGGAATCACGATTGCGACTTCGCACCAGGAATATGAGACACAAAACCGCCATTACGCGCACGTCGATTGTCCGGGGCATGCTGACTATGT
>JANWZG010000714.1 GCA_025054735.1 Cyanobacteriota bacterium
GATACTGTGGTTCTCTCTACACAACATAGACCTCATTTGGAACATAAACAAATTGAAGAAATGATCATAGAAGAAGTAATCAAGAAAGTCATCCCTTCCCATTTTTTAAAAAACACACGATATTTAATTAATCCCACAGGTAGATTCGTGATAGGCGGACCGCATGGGGATACAGGTTTGACAGGGAGAAAGATCATTGTTGATACTTATGGTGGATATAGTAGACACGGTGGTGGTGCTTTTTCTGGCAAAGATCCATCAAAAGTAGATCGTAGTGCTGCTTACATGGCACGTTATATTGCAAAAAACATAGTTGCCGCTGGGCTCGCAGATAGATGTGAAGTTCAAATCTCCTATGCAATTGGATACCCTGAACCAACTTCTGTTTTAATTGATACGTTCGGAACTAATAAAGTTGACGAAGAGAAAATCTCAAAAAGAGTAAAAGAAATCTTTCGATTAACCCCAAAAGGTATCGAAGAATCCTTAGAACTCCGTTCGAAAGAAAGAAAATACATACAAACTGCA
>JANWZG010000715.1 GCA_025054735.1 Cyanobacteriota bacterium
CGTGCGGCTGGCCAAAGGATACGATCCGAGGGACGCCCTAAGGGTGATGCGGGAAGAAGGGGTGCTTGCGAGCGTGGCGGGAGAGGATGTGATCCGCCTTGCTCCTCCTCTTGTTGTCAATGAGGAGGAAATTACCCTTGCTGTAAAAGCTCTTAAAAATGCCCTCATGAAGCTCCAAAGGGCATAGCCAACTTTTCATGCCCCCCTGCTTTTCTTTTTTTCTTTCCCGCTTTGTTCGCCTTACTCCGGGAGCTGGACTCGAACCAGCGACCAATCGGTTAACAGCCGACCGCTCTACCGACTGAGCTATCCCGGAACTTGCGTATCTTATTGCATCTATCTTCTGGTCTGTCAAGACGAAATATGAGGAGATTACTCCCACAGTTCCGTCAGTGCGAGGGCGATGAGAACTGTGCCACTGATGAACTCTCCGTGGTGCTCGTGACGGATCAACAGGGTGCCTAGCTGGGCTCCAAACACCAGACCAAGGGCTGAGAAAAGGGCAGTAACAACACC